>JAADHY010000638.1:0-2386 GCA_013151585.1 Planctomycetota bacterium | reverse complement strand
CCGCCCCGAGCAGGCGCCCAATTTCGATCCCCGTTACAAGGGAAATGTCAAGAGCTACCAGCCGGGAGATTGTCCTGTGTGCGAATCGTTGCAGCCGCGACTGTGCCAATTCAAAACCAGCATGCAGACGCTCGAGAAAGTCGAGGCCCAAGTCGAAGCGCTGCGGCAAACAATTCGTTACTTTTCGAAGTGACTTGAGACCGACACGATAAAGGGGAGTCGATTCACATGCGATCCGAGTTTTCCCGCCGGCAGTTCTTGAAGCAAACCGTTGCCACCGCCGGGCTCGTTGCGGCCGCGGGCGAGTCAGCGACCGCGGCGAGCGGCCGATTCCGAGCGGCTTGCGTCAAGGTGGACATTACGCCCGACCGGCCCCAATGGTTGCACGGCTATGCTCCGCGCCGGTCCGTTGGGGTGCACGACCGAATCTACCATCGCATTGCGGCGCTGCACGACGGCCGCACCACGTTCTTCCTGGTGTCTTCGGACATCTGCACCATCAGCCCGGCGTTTTACCAAGCCTTCTGCAAGAAGTTGGAGCAGCAAACGGGAATCAAGCCCGCGCAAGTCTGGTGGTGCACCACTCACACCCACTCGGCACCGCACGTAGGACCACACGACTTGGGGCCGCTGTTTGCTCGCACGCTCGGCGACCGCTTCTCGATCCAGCATGACACAGCCTACTGGACCTGGGTTGTGGACCGATTGATCGGCGGGATTCGGCAGGCGCGCTCGCGGCTTCAGCCCGCTCGGCTCGGCATGGGCACGGCTCGGGCCAATGTCAACCGCCGCCAGCGCCGGCCGGACGGCCGCATCGTGCTGGGCGTCAACCCCGACGGCCCCGTGGATCGGCAGATCGGCCTCGTGCGTCTGGAGCGGCACGACGGCACGCTGATCGGCCTCATCGTGAACTATGCCATCCACGGCACTGCCCTGGGCGGCGGCAACAAACTGATCAGCGGCGATGTCCCGGGATTCGTTGCCGCATACGTAGAAAGGAAGCTGGGCGCGCCGATGCTCTTCATCAACGGAGCCGAGGGCAATGTGGCTCCGCGGTACAGCGTCGGTTCGAACATCAACGATCCGCGGTTGAAAGAATACGACCATCTCCTGGGCGATCCGATCCTCGCGGCAAACGTCTCGATCGCGAAGACGACCGCTGAGGTGTCGTTGTCGCTGGGAAAGACGGTGATCGAAACGCCTCGCCGACCAGGGCTCGGCTGGCCGAAGGTGTTGGCGGAATACGCGTCTGTTGCGGACAGCGGCTCGCCGCAAGTGCGCGTGCCGGTCTACAGCCTGGTGATCAATCGCGATACCGTCATCTGGGCCGCGCCGCTGGAACTTTTCAGCGAGATCGCCCTGAAGATCCGCGCGGCTTCTCCCATCGCCAACACGTTCTACTTTGGCCTGACCAACGGCTCGCTATTGTACTTGCCTACGAAAGCCGCGTTCGCCGAAGGCGGCTACGAGCCGGCCGTGTCGCCCTTTACCGACCGAGTCGGATTTCACGACCGGCGTCGTCCGGTTCCTGCGGCGATTGCACGAGCCACAGGATCGCTGACCGGCCCGTCGCTGGTCTATTCCTGCACGAAATCCGCCTCGCGCAGGCTCAGGTAGACGTGGTAACTGAACCGCGTCGTGACCCACAGTTCGCCCGGATGCGGTTCGAACAAGTACGGATAGGCCAGTCCGCCCTTGGCCCGGCGAGCAATCACGACGGGCTTGGTCCACGTCTTGCCGTCATCGCCGGAGAAGGCCAGCGACAGTTCCTGGCGATGCCAACTGGCCGGGACGCTCGATCGCTGCCCCTGCCCGCCGTGGCGCGGCCCCGACGTTTTCCCTTCCGGATAGAGACGATTCCAGACCAGGGCCAATCGCCCGCTGCTCAGGCGCAGCATGTAGCCGGGCGCGCTGCTCGCGTCGATCGGACTCGGCAGGATCGTCCGCCACGAGCGGCCTTTGTCTTCGGAATACGCTTGCCAGAACCGGTCCCAGTTGGTGCGAATGAGCATCCAGAGGCGACCATCGCGCAGCTCGGTCAAAGTCGGTTCCATGGCCCCGTCGTGGTCGCCGTGGCCGCCCAGGTCAATCAAGTTACTGCGCGACCACGTTTTGCCATTGTCTTCCGACACGTAGACCCATATGCCATGCCGGCCGGGGTTGCGTAGCAGATCTTGGACCGGCACGACGATCTCGCCCGTGCTCGTTTGAATCATGTCGATCAGCGCGCCGCAGTAGCCGTCCAGAATCTTCTGCCGATCGACCCACGTCTTGCCATCGTCCAAACTGCGGATGGACCACACATCGAGCTGGGCCTGGGCGATAGGTTCGCGCTTGGCACTGTCCCAGCCCCACTTGTACGTCGACATGTCCATGTAGACCAAAA
>JAADHY010000287.1 GCA_013151585.1 Planctomycetota bacterium | reverse complement strand
TCGAACCCTTGATGATAGTAGTACCGCTCCGAGCCGTAAATCTCGCCGTCGCCGATCTCACCGTCGAACTGGGTGCCGCAGGCTGCCCACCGCTGGGGCAACGGATAGCGAAACGTCCCGCGGTGGATCAACGGTCCGGACTTCGGCCAGATGCGCAACCGTGCGTCGCGATCCAGCGCCCAAACATTGCGGTAACCCCGTATGTACCCTTTCACAGCCGGGCAATCGATCCGCACGCCGCCCAGTTCGACTGGCAAGTTGTAGGTCGCACAGACCAGCGTACCCTCGACGCCGTTGACACACACCGTTACTTCTGCCCGCCGCAGCGCTTTCCGGACCGGATCGCGGTACTCTTCGATCCGCAGGAGCTTTACCTTCACCTGAGTGCCATCGACCAGCATGACGGCTCGCTCCTGGCCGATGGCCAAGTCAATCGAACGGAACGACGCCGGCACGGCTTTCCCAGCCGTCCCGACTAAAGGGGCTCCCCAAAGCACAAGACCACAGATCAGAACGCGACCGCAACGAGACATTCTCTCTCCTCCTCTTTCTCGCCCCCTCTCTCGAAACCCCGGCTCTTCCGGCTGAATCGGGCAGTTGGCCGATGAGTTCGAACCGCGATTCGTGCAGAATATAAGAGCAGAATTTCCGCTCAAAAAATTCCTTATCGCGGGAGCCGTAGGGCTGTCCGTTGAGCGTCTTTATCTTATTGGTCATTCCCTGCAAAGGCCCAATGGAGATTTCGTCTTCGGACGAGGCCCGCGGGGCCCCGGGCGTGAATGCGAAGCGCCTCCGCAAATTGGGTCAGCACCGGGATTCCACTGGCCTCGGCTCGCTGAACCCAATCCAGCAAGAACCTCTCAGCCTCTTCTCCCTCGTTTTGTCCCCACAGCTCCCGCAACTCCCTCTTCAAGGAACCCACCACAAACGGCGCTTTGTTGATCTCCAGCGGCTCCTGCAGCACACATGGCCGCTCGTCCCGATCCAGGTTCTCCGCGTCTTTTGCCAGCCAGTTTCCTTCACCACCTTCTTGCCCAGACCTCGCCCCGCTTCGCAAGCCAGCGACCGAGGCCGCTCCGTGAGTTTCTCGTTGAACAATTTCGTCACATGGAAAAGGCCACCGTCAGCTCGGGAGGAGACTTCTTTTCCGCCAACTGGTGCGCCGGCGGCAGTCGATGGTCACCGCCTCGATCCGAGCCCCGGAAACTCCCACACGCTTCCTGAACGGCCCAAGCGACTTTTCTGTCTTCCGGTCTCCCAGGAAAACCACACGCCCCGACTCCAAGTCCAAAACGATCATCAAGTCCTTCCGACCACGCGAAACCCCGATCTCGCCAATGGCGATCCGCTTCAAGTCGCACAAACGCGGCCGGCTGTCTTTCCGAGTCAACCAAGCTACTGGATGTCTTGGGTCGTCATCAGAGCCGAAAGGTCCGCGACATCACGATCGAACGCTCGCGTGTACGACCGACGCCGATTCGTAAAAAACGGACGCAAGAAGCAGCCGACGCACACCGCACGCCTGACACTCCAGTCGAGCCCGCTTCATTTTACTGAAGGTCGACTTCTGCCCGACCGGCAGGCGTCGTCCACACCGCACCCGTTCGCCGGGACGACGAATCCGCCTCGAACCGCACGTGATAGTAGCCTCGAATGCAAAAGCCATGATACAATAATTGCGTACACATTCTGTTTGTTTTTGTGAGGTCCCTTCTTAACCGGCTTTTATCACGTGCCACATATAGACAAGCAGTTTGACCACATTCTTGCAACGGTCCGTCCATTCCACTCGGAAGAGCCCGAATCAATTTCGACTGGATCACCGGTATGTGGCGAAACTGAGTGCCCGACAGCGGCGACTGGTCAGCGGTTGTGTGCATCAGATGAGGTAAGACATGACTGCGTGGCTACTGCGTCTTTGCGTGCTTGTGCAAGTGACGTCGATGCTATTCTCGATGCACGCCAGCGTGCGCGCTGCGGAGGACGATCCGACATTGCGCCGCGAGTTTCTTCGCGGTGTCCGACAGGTCGGTGCCCAGCTCGACAAGGTCACCGTCCGTGTGAAGGTCCGGACGTCCTCACGGTACACAGGGTTTTCGAAGAAGTGGCTCCAGAACGCTCGCCGCCGTAATCCCGCGGCCGTGCAGAAAGCGAAGAAGCCTCGAATCACAGAGCTGGAGTGTGCCATCTCGGGGCCGCGGATATTGAGTTCGGCGCTCAGACCCGAAGGAACCCGAGAGATCCGCGGGAAGAACGAGCGGTATGCCTTTGCGATTTTCCTTCCGAAAGGAACGAACCGGCCGGTGGTTCAGTTTCTTGAAAGGGCGAATGGGGATGGTGCCAACGATCCACGCATCGAGCAGCACGAAAAGAGATTGCGGAGCCTGGTTTTCGCGCCCTATTATTTCTCCGAAAAGCCCCTTCACGAACTCGTCGATCAAGAAGGCTTCACGATTCGACGGGTTTACCGGTGTGACCCGTCGCAACCGAACTTGGTTCGAGTGGACTTCGATTTTGTCGACCAGGATTCCGCTGGTCGCCCCTACGCCACATATTCCAACTCGTTTCTGATCCTTGACTCCACCAACAATTGGGCGCTCGTAGAAGATTTCGCGGATATCCAGTCACATTTCAATGACTCTCACGTGATCAGCCACAGGACCTACAGACTTGGACAACAGAGCGGCCCAGTGGCTTATCCGGCCCTCGTGAAGGAAGAGCTTACCTGGCCGGATGACCTGGGTACAAAAATGGAAGTTGTGTGGACCGTGCGTGTTGTTGCCAGCGATGTAGCCAAGGAAGTGTTCTTTCTGAGTCACTACGGACTTTCAGAGCCCCGGTTCGAGCGTAGGGTTTTCGGGATCGCAGTCCCGTCGGGCGACTCGACGTCGGGCATGTGGTTATGGTGTTTTGTGATCGGCGTTGTTTGTCTTGTTTTCGCGTCAATGCTCATCTGCCGGCATCTCCGCAATCAACGGTGACGCAGGCAACTCGTTGGTTTTCGCGTTTCAGGAGCCGCGCACGCGTGTGTCACGACTGAGCGACTCAAACGGTGAGTCGTCCTCGCACAAAGTCGCAAGGAAAGCACAGACAACAGATGACCGCCGCTCCCGTTTGGACTATCGCGAAAGTGGTCTCGACGACGGAAGGACGCCTCCTGAATGATGAATGAGCCAATTGGTTGACAGGACTCCGGACGGAGCGCGCGGGCGCTCGTTGGTCCTGCCAGGTAAGTTCTCTATACGTCATGATGCTCGCAGTGCGTGCACGTCATTTGGAATCCGTAACTCGTGAGCGCCTTCTAGGTTGCTGAGCAAGCTGGGTGTTTATTCTCGGTCGGCTTGGCGAAAGAGTGAGCGGATGATCGGAAAACGAACAGGCGGATTCACTGTCGTCGAACTCTTGGTGGCCATCGGCATCATCGCGATGCTGGTCGCATTGCTCTTGCCGGCCGTACAACAGGCGCGGGAAGCCGCCCGCCGGACCGGGTGTCGCAACAACTTGAAGCAACTTGGACTGGCCTTGCACCATTATGCTGACACTCACAGAGTGTTACCGCCGGCCGTTGTCCTTTCTGGACTTGGGGAGCCTTATGGCGCGGGCATGCTCCCGCTCGGCACCTTCGACCGGGTTGCCATGGGGATATCCCCCGGCCAGGAGCCTGATCGAATTCTCGCGAATTGGGCGATCTTGTTGCTGCCGTTCTTGGACCAAACAACGCTTTATGAGCGCTTTGATCTGAACGTGCCCGTCGACGAGCAGGTCAATTCGGCGCCTCGCAATGTCAGATTACCAGTCTTTCTTTGTCCGAATGACAGCGGCAACGACGTAGCGTATGACCGGGGATTGCTTGCGGGCAACTCCGGCCGTCTCTACGCTCGAGGCAACTACGCTTTGAATTTAGGCCCCAACCGCCCCTGTTTCCGATTCGACCCTGGCTGCCCGACAGGATTTTCGACGGGGACACGCGATCTGGTTCGGACGAACGCCACACTCTGGGGAAGCGGTGTTTGCGGATTCAACGTCTCGTTTCGGTTCGCGGATTTTCGGAGGGGGATGTCGAACATGGTTGCTGCCGACGAGATTCGGGCCGGTCTGGACCCATTGGATCCGCGCGGCACATGGGCTCTGGGCATGCCAGGGTGCAGTCTGACCGCGGTTGTTCGTGACGGACCAAACACTCATGTCGGCGACGGCATCGTTTCTTGCACCGAGCTGACTCTCGCGTACTCCCGAGAAGGACTGAAACGGCGCGGCATGCCTTGCGTCAGCAGTCCAATCCCAGGCAACATCGGCGCTTCGGCTCGGAGCCAGCATCCTGGTTTCGTGCATGTTCTCATGCTCGATGGTGCGGTGCAGTCCATCTCGAACAGCATCGCTCAAAACGTCTGGGGCAAAATGCATTCGAAGGATCCCTTCGTGCCTTAGCACCAAGATGGCTCGCGCCTTATCCCGATGCGTTTTGACCTTCATTGCCTGTTTTGCCACGTGGTCCACCGAGCGAAAATTGCTTGCTTTTCCCGAACAAACGCATCGCGCGCTCCCAATCGCTAAATCGCGAGTTCTTTGTGTCCCCATTCTGCACAAACACCGTTGCGACTGTCGCGCGCTGGCAAGAATCTCTAGGCGTGTCAGCAGTGGCAAATTGCCGGCGACGCTCCATCAGTGCCGACGTCTGCGCCGAACTTACCCTTTAAAGCCTGAGACCTTTGAAGGGCACGTTCGTCGAAGTAGAATCGGCGGAAACACCTTATGCGGCCGACAGGGCGCGTTAGGCTTTCCAGCCTGGGGACCGAGGGTTCGTGCGTATTTTGAGCAACCTTCGTGGCCAGACGTGGAGGCTGACGCTCTGTCGTGGCGGGCATCTCCGCGGTGGAAGCGGACGCAACAGACCGGCCCTTTCCAGTGATAGTGCGGTCTCCGGAACACGCTCCGAGTTGGAATTCCCACCTGACCGCCGGCCGGAACGGGCTACCTGACAAGATTGGGTTACCGCACGCACTATGCACGGTCGAAGGCGTCAGCGCAAGGCATACACGTCTGGAAAGAAACGACCTCAGTGGCGCATTGACTTGGCAATGACGCGAGGACCATGCGGAACTGGCTTGAGAGGCGACTCCAATGCAATTAATGGCGGCTGGGAACAGCGTTAATCAACCGGAAGGGCATGAGGGGCTTCGAGCGGTGGCATTTGCGGCCGGTCTGACGACCGTCTTACTCGTCGCGTCTGGGCTGCTGGACCGGTCGGCGTGTCATGCTGCCCAAGGAACGCCGGCCCCCAGAAGAAAACATAAGCCGGTACACGTGCTGGTCGCTTATTACACCCGCACGGGAAACACCGAGCAGATGGCCCGCGCGGTGGTCGAAGGCGTCAAGCGAGTCCCGGGAGCCGTCGTGGTGTTGAAACGCGTCGAGCAGGTGACCAAGGAAGATCTGCAGCAGGCTGATGCGATCATCCTGGGCGCCCCCACCTACTTCGCCAACATTCCCGCCGTCATGAAAGAGGCCATCGACCGCTGGAACTGGAAGTGGAAGGTGGATCTGACGGACAAAGTGGGCGGTGCGTTCGCCACGGGCGGCGGTCAGATGGGTGGCAAGGAACACGTGGCCGTCTCGTTGTTGCTTTTCCTGCTCAACAACCGGATGATAGTCGCAGGGCCCCTGTTTGAAGACCCCGAAGGAGATGACAAATGGGGCGAAATCGCGGCCGGTGCGATGACCGGGCCGATCGACCCGGGCGTTGGTCCGGCCGAACGGGACAGCGGCCGCCGGCTGGGCGAACGGATCGCTCGAGTGGCGGCACAGTTTCGTCGCCCCTGAGGCCTTAGCGAGCGGCGCTGCCGCTGCGAGCACGAGCGGATGGGCCCGCCAGCAAACAGCAGCACCGGAAAGGGCAGAACGTTTGCGGAGTCGAAGATGAACAGTCGAGAGCGATTGGCGGCGACTTTGAATCATCAAGAACCGGACCGGGTGTGCGTCGACTTTGGGGCCACGCCCGTCACGGGCATGCACGTGTCGGCCATCAGCCGGTTGCGACGCGAGGTTTTGGGGGACCCAAGCTACCGCGTCAAAGTGATCGAACCGTATCAGATGCTCGGCGAAATTGATGACGAGCTTCGTGAGGCTCTGGGCATCGACGTCATCGGCTGTCAACCCCGCAAAACGCTCTTCGCCACCGTCAATACGGACTGGAAGCCGCTGACGCTGTTCGACGGAACCGAAGTGCTCGTCAGCGGCGACTTCAACATCACGATCGAAGAGAAAACGGGTGACTGGCTGATTTATCCGGAAGGCGACACCAGCGCGCCGCCCAGCGGCCGCATGCCGAAAGGCGGCTACTTTTTCGACACGATCATCCGGCAAGACCCGGTCGACGACGACCGGCTCGATCCAGCCGATAACTTGGAAGAGTTCGGGCCGCTGAGCGAGGAGGATTTGGCCTACTACCGCCGGGCCGCCGCGTGGCTCGACGAGCACAGCGACTGCGGCGCCGTGCTGATCATTCCGGGAACGGGCTTCGGAGACATCGCCTTGGTGCCGGCCCCCTTCCTGAAGCGGCCGAAGGGCATCCGCGATGTCGAAGAGTGGTACATTTCGACCGTCATCCGTCGCGATTACGTTTACACCGTTTTCGAGAAGCAGTGCGAGATCGGGCTGAAGAACATCGAGACGCTGATCGAGCTGCTCGGCGACCGCGTGCAAGTGGCGTTTGTGACGGGCACCGATTTCGGCACTCAGCGAGGCCCTTTCATCTCGTGCGATACCTATCGCGATTTGTACTGGCCGTTTCACAAGCGGGTGAACGACTTGATTCACTCAAAGAGCAACTGGAAAACATTCATCCATTCGTGCGGGTCGGTCTTCGATTTGATTCCCGACTTTATTGACGCGGGGTTCGACATCCTGAATCCGGTGCAATGTTCGGCGGCGAAGATGGACCCACAGACATTAAAGCGTGAATTCGGGTCGCACGTCGTTTTTTGGGGCGGAGGCGTCGACACCCAGAAGACGATGGCCTTTGGAACTCCGGAAGAAGTCTACCGGGAGGTCCGGGAACGGATCGACATCTTTGCCCCCGGTGGCGGCTTTGTCTTCAATTCCATTCACAACATCCAGGGAAATACGCCCACGGAGAGTATCTTGGCGATGTTCCGAGCGATCCGTGACGCTTCGAAGTGAAGTCGGATCGAAATCGCGGCGACTTTCCCGCTTGCGATCGGTTCAGTAGGCTACACAGCACGGCCGATCGTCACTCACAGGACTATGACAAGGGAACCAAAACACGGTCCTTTCTTTTTGAGGGCCTGGACGAACTGAACGATGAGGAGACACGCGATGGTTCGACGGAAGGGCTTGTGGACAGCGATATGCGTTTTCGCAGCGGCGCTGGTTGCTGGAGGCTTCTGGGCCCAGCACGCCTCGGGAGCTTCCGATTCTTCACCGACCGAAACGGCCCAGCAGCTCCTCAGCGCCGCAGACGTGCACGGTGGGCTGATTGTGCACCTGGGATGCGGGGACGGGCAGCTCACAGCGGCCCTGCACGCGGACGACGGGTATTTGGTTCTTGGCCTGGATGTCGACGCTGAGCGGATCGCGAAAGCGCGCCGGTCCGTCCAGTCGCTCGGTCTCTATGGGCCGGTCACCATCGACCGCTGGGACGGGCGTCACATCCCGCTTGTCGACGATTGCGTGAATCTGCTTGTGGTCGAAGACGCTGGCTCGGCGGATTCGAACGAGTTGATGCGAGTGGTGCGACCCGAAGGGGTTTTGTTCAAGAAAGGCGCCGACGGCCGCTGGCAGAAGCAGGTCAAGCCGCCGCAGCCGGGCACGGACGAATGGACCCATTATCTGCACGACGCGTCGAATAACGCCGTGGCGCACGATACGGTCGTCGGTCCGCCGCGGCACTTGCAGTGGGTCGGCAGTCCGCGGTACTCGAGGCACCACGATCGGATGTCGAGCGTCAGCGCCGTGGTCAGCTCCGGCGGACGTGTCTTCATGATCGTCGACGAGGCCTCCCCCATTTCAGTGCTCAACCCGCCCAAGTGGCGTTTAGTAGCTCGCGATGCCTACAACGGCACGGTCCTGTGGAAACGCAAGATTCCCAAATGGTTCACGCACTTGTGGCCGCTGAAAAGCGGACCGGCTCAGCTTCCACGCCGGCTGGTCGCGGTGGGCGACCGCGTTTACGTGACGCTCGGCATTGACGCACCGCTGAGCGTGCTGGATGCGGTCACCGGAAAAACGATCCGGACCTATGAGGGGACGAAGGTCACCGAAGAAGTGATCTTCTCCGACGGCGTGCTGTTTGCGCTGGTGAATGCGAGGCCCGAGGAGTCGGACATCGACTGCTGGAAG
>JAADHY010000701.1 GCA_013151585.1 Planctomycetota bacterium | reverse complement strand
AAGCAGCACGAGAGCGGATTGGGGGCGATCGACGGGATTGCCGAGATCGCTCAGGAACGTGTGGGCGAGTCGGTTCTCATCGATAATCACAAAGGGCGTCTTCGGAGAGCTTCCCTCGGATCGTTTCGGGCCCATGACTCGTACCTTGGTAGGACCGATTGGGACGATCGATCGAATGTCATCTTCGCGAGCCGAGCCGGTATGCCGGGACCGATGGACCGGATCAGTGTGTCGATCGCATCCGAGCGACAACGGCACTGATTCGGCGGATGGCCTCGTCAATCTCGCTCGGCGTGTTCTCGATCGAAAGACTGAAACGCAGGACCGAACGGTAAACCTCCTCGCCGTATCCCATGGCCACCAGCACCGGCGGCGGCTGCGACGCTCCGCTAGCGCAGGTGCTGCCCACCGAGCACGCGATCCCTTCCAGGTCCAGGGCCACCAGCAAAGCCTCGCTGTCCAAGCCAGGAAAAGCGATGTTCAGCGTGTTTGGTAGCCGGGGCGCATGCTCACCGATAACGACCACCGGATCACAGGCCTCGCGCAATCCCTGTTGTAGCCGGTCCCGCATCGCAGTTAACGCTTGCTGTCGTCGCTCCTGTTCGTGATGCCAGATTTCTAGTGCTCGAGCCATCCCACAGGCCAAGGCCACGCACTCCGTCCCAGGCCGGCGCCCTGACTCTTGGTGACCTCCGAAAAGGAAGGGGCTGAGCTTTGTGCCTTTGCGAAGCAGGAGCGCCCCAATGCCGCGAGGTCCGTGAAACTTATGAGCGCCGATAGCCATCGATGTCGCTCCGGAGGCATGAAAATCGACTGGGATCTTTCCCGCTGCCTGTACCGCGTCTACATGAAAGAAGACGTTTGCCTGCTGGCATCGTTCAGCCAGCGGCCGAACGTCCTGGATAATGCCCGTCTCGTTGTGGGCCAGAATCACCGTGGCCAGCTTGATCTGCTCCCAGGGCAGTCCGTCGTATTGGTTTTGGACCAGCAGTCCGTTCCGGTCCACCGCCAGTTCGCGCAGTTCCCAGCCGCGCCGCTCTAGCGCCAAGCAAGTCTCTTTCGTTGCTGGGTGTTCACCCGCTGTGAGCAGTATGATACCGGGATCACCGATGGCCGCACCAAAGAGCGCCAAATTCGTCGACTCCGTGCCGCCGCTGGTGAAAATGACCTCTTCCGGTTCGGCTCCCAGGATCGACGCGATGGATTCTCGCGCGGCTTCGAGCGCCTGCCGCGCGCGGCGTCCCTCCTCATGCCGACTGCCGGGGTTGGCATAGGTTTCTCGCAAGTGACGAGCCACCTCTTCCACAACCTCCGGGAGCGGCCGCGTTGTCGCATTGCTGTCCAGATAGATACGATCGGACTGAGTCATGATCGTTACTCCGCACACGTCGGGTAAGGAACGATGAGCTCCGGAAACGGATCACCGCCGCACTGGGAATGATGGCGACTTGCGCGCGAGCTGCCAAGGCTCGTTCCGAGCGGCCGAGGGGAACAGGACCGGCCGGGACGCTACCTCGCCGAGGTTGCCAGCGGCGGCCAGGGCAGTTGAGCTGCATGGTAAGTATGGGAACGCTTACGATCCGTGAGAGTGTCAGGCTGGGGCCGCCCCTGATGCGGCCGAGTTGAATCGGCCAGGTTCGCGGTGGGCGGGTCACGCTGGAAAGTTTGCAGATTTGGGCGCGGGATGTCTTGGGACAGCAGCGCGCGCTCAGGAACCAAGATCGTCGTTTTCCGAGCAGGTGAGCTGCTTGCGGATCGCGACCGACTGCAACCGGAGCAGCCGTGGCTCCTGCAGCGAAAGGGCTTCCTGTTCATTATAAAGTCGGATGGCGAGTCCCAACGAATCCCCCAACTGCTTCAGGTCTTTCTGCAGCGGCGCGATTTCCACAGCAGCGGGTACCGCCAAGCCCATCGCAGCATGGAAGGTTTGCGAATCGTCGTCGCGCAAACCATAAAGATCGACGATGTCGATCTGTCGCTCCGCCAGCCGGCTCGAAATGCGTCGCATCACTCCGGGGCGGTCTTTTCCTTCCACGGTCAAGTAATAAGTTCGATAGTCGCCTTCCCGGTCTTCGCGCAGTTCCTCCGCGTCGGGGTCTTTCAAACACACCTCACCGCCGAAAGGTCGGCAGGCGTCGCGAAGATGGTCCAGAATGACTTGAGGTTCACGGTTTTCCGGAAAGTCCGCTGCCAGGATGATGCTGAAGAATTTCTGCATCACCGTCTGGCTGAGCTCGTGAATGTTCGCGCCTAACTCATCCAGCGCAGTTCCCACAGCCGCCAGCACGCCGACTCGATTCGCTGCGGTCAGTGTGATAATGTAACGTTTTGGCATCCGACCCATTCCGAAGGATTCTTCGGCGGAGGTTCTCGCGACTGGGGTCAACCGTTGCAACAAGCCGGCTCCCCGCGCGGCCGTTTCTCGACGCAGCGCCGAAGCGAGTCCCTCTGGCAGCGGCGGAAAACCGCAAAAGCGGCGCAAACAAAGTGATCCGCCGGAGACTTCAGCAGAGGGTCATGCGAAAAGGCCTCGCGCAACCATCACTTTAACGGATGAAGGATTTCAATTCCACGCTTTTGGTGAGGCTTCCACCATGTCGCCGGTACCACGAGTTGTTTCTTTGACCGTTCTGGTCACGTTGATCATCATCTTGGGTATCACCTTTTTCCAAGTGGTGGCGCCCTTTCTGCTGCCGCTGTTTCTTGCGGCGATTGTCGCATTGATCTGTCAACCGTTGTTTCGTTACTTCGTGTCTCGGACGGGAGGCCATGTGCGGGTGGCGGCCGGGTTGACCACGGCGTCGCTGCTATTGGGGATTCTGATTCCGATCGCCATTGCGATTTTCATCGGGACGCTGCAAGTTTACACCCTCACCCGAGACGCTCTGGATACTGGTCGACTGGACCGATTGGTCGCGAATATCCGTCAGCAGTTGGATCGCGATGCGCTGTTCGAACGAGTGCGGCGACACTTGCCGGTCGACTCAAAGGTGACCGATCCGGAGGAGCGGAAGGCCCAACAGCGGGCCTTGTTTGAACGTTACCTGACGCAGATGCAGAAAGACCTGCAGGCACAGGTAAAATCGACGGCTCAGGCGTTGATCGGTCTGGCCGGTCAAACTGTGGGCAAGACCGTCAGCCTGGCGGGAGCGATTCTTTCGCAGGTGGTCGCTTTGGCCATTTTCGTGATCGCTCTGTACTACTTTCTGGCAGACGGGCCGGCGCTGATCGAAGCGGCCGAGTCGATGATCCCGGTTCATATTGAGTACCAGCGGGAACTGTTACGGGAGTTCGAAAAGGCAGTGCGGGCCGTCGTGATGGCCACTTTTCTGGCGGCCATTACGCAAGGAGCGGTGACATCTCTGCTGCTGTTTCTCACCGGGCGGGCTGTGGGCGAGCCCGTTTTGTGTCACTTTTTCATCTACTGGCTGGCAGCGACGCTGGCCGCCTTGATTCCGCTTGCAGGAACCGGATTGGTATGGGGCCCGGCCGCGGCGTGGTTGCTGTGGGGCGGCCACTGGGGGGCCGCAGTGACGGTGGGGATCGTCGGCGTGGGAGTCGTCGGCACCATGGACAATGTGATCCGCGTCTATATGCTCCAAAGTGATGCCAAGCTGCATCCCCTGCTGGCCTTTGTCAGTGTGTTGGGCGGCCTGCGGGTCTTGGGCATTTGGGGCGTGTTTATCGGACCGATCGTCGCGTGCTGCCTGCACGCGTTGGTCAAGATCTTTAACGAGGAGCTGAAGGAGTTCTCGCGGGAACGGTTTTTTATTGTCGGGGGGCCGGATGAGGTCGAAGGGCCCTCGAGGTCGACTCGCCGCAGGCTTCGCGGCCGCTCGGCTCGATCAAAACACCGAAAGCCCCTGGACCAGAAAACGGACCACCGCGATGCCGCCACTCCGACGTCCGCGCCGGGCGGCGGGGATGCCCTCTCGTCTGGGTCGTCTGCCGAGAAGCACGCACCCGAGGAGACCGAATCGACCGAGTCGTCGAACCGGACCGCTTCTGGCGACTCAAACTCGCATGGTCGCGCAGACGCGGCCAGCCAACACGGCCAACCCAGCGATTCGAACGAGCCGTCGAAGGACCGCTCAGAAGCCGATTCGTCCGAATCTCGCCCGTCTGCTTGAGGTTTTGATGACGAGGACTTACAACCAAAACGGACACGGCGCAACGTCTGTTGCTTGCTGTCCTCTGCCGCAGACGACCACTGACAAGATTGCCGACAGCACGCGTTGAAGAAAGGGGACCGTCGATGCGACAAATCAATTTCCATCCAGGGATTGCGACAGCTTTCGCGCTTTTGTTCTTGTCGGCACCGGTCGCAGATTCCGTCGCTTTTGCAGGCCGAGCAGACGGACGGCTCGATCTGTATTTCATCGATTCCGAGGGGGGCGGGAGCCTTCTGATCGTGACTCCGCTCGGCGAATCTGTTTTGGTGGATTCCGGCTATCCCGGGGCGGGCCATCGTGATCGCGATCGAATTCTCCACGTTGTCAAAGATGTGGCGAAGCTGGACCATATCGACCACTCCGTTGCCACTCACTGGCATTTGGATCATTTCGTCAACTTGCCGGCCGTCGCGGCTTGCGTGCGCATCGACCATTTTTGGGATCGCGGAATCCCTGACCCGCTCCCCAAGAATAAACGGTTCCGGCAGCAGATCGCCGATTACCGGGCGGTGACGCGAAACCAGTCGCGGCGGCTGAAGGCGGGAGATGTACTGCCGCTGCGATCCGGCTCACCGCCGCTGAAGATGTGGTTCATCGCCGGCAGCCGGGAGGTGATCCCGAACCAAGGCCCACCCAATCCGTTTGCTCACTTACACCGACCGAAGCCGGAAGACAAGAGCGACAACGCCGATAGCTTGTGCTTCTTGTTGACGGTCGGCCGATTCAAATTCTTGCACTGCGCGGATTTGACTTGGAACATCGAAGCTAAGCTGGTCACACCGAACAACCCGCTGGGGCAGGTCGACCTTTTCATGGTCACGCATCACGGCTTGCCGTTGAGCAATAACCCGGTGTTGGTTTGGGCCGTCGATCCGCGGGTCGCCATCATGTGTAACGGTCCGACCAAGGGCGGGCACCCCGACGTGATCCGGACCCTTCGTCAAGCCAAGTCGCTGCAGGCCCTTTATCAGTTGCATCGCAACATCAATCTACCGGACGACGAGCAGGCGGCGCCTGAGCTCATCGCGAATAAGGAACCGACTGAGAGATGCCGCGGCGTCTTCATCAAGGTTTCCGTCGCCCAAGACGGCGGTACTTACACGGTCCAAATCGGGGAAAAAGGCCGACCGCGCCTTTATCGAACGCGATGGATCCTAGGCCGGACGCAGCGCCGATCCACCCACTAAGCACCGGACAGGATGCGATCCATCTCGTCTTTCATGGCGGCGCCAGGGGAGCGAATTGGCGGACGATGTGCTTGGCGGCTCGAAGGCCGTCGACGGCGGCGCTGACGATTCCGCCGGCGTAACCTGCTCCTTCGCCGACCGGATACAAGCCTCGACAGGCTGGTGACTGCAGCGTCGCCCGATCCCGATCAATCCGCACGGGCGAGCTGCCGCGCATTTCCGGACCGACTAGCATCGCGTTTCTGAGAAAGTCGCCTCGCCACTTGCGATCGAGGATCGGCAGTCCTTTTCGAATCGCGTCGATGATCACCGGCGGCAGGACGGCATCCAACTCGGCCGGCACCACACCGCGGCGGTAGGAGCAGTCGTAGGTTGCCCGCGGATCCGGAGGCCGCTGTCGTAAGAAATCCTCGGCAGGTTGGATCGGACACAAATAATCGCGGCGGCCGATCTCGTAGGCGATCGCTTCGTACCGACGCTGTAACTCGACGCCCGCCAGCGGATGATCGCCGCCGAATTCCGAGGGTTCCAATGTCACGACCAGTCCGCTGTTGGCGAAGCCCGTATCGTGGCGCGACGTGCTCATCCCGTTCGTGCAAAACCCGCCGGGTTCGGAAACGCTGGGGATGATCGTGCCTCCGGCACACATACAAAAAGTGTAGAGACTGCGTTGTCCGCGGGCGACCAGCGAGTAGTCGGCCGCGCCGAGCAGTTCCTGATACTCCGGTCGACCGTACTTGTGGCGGTTGATCTGGTCTTGAGGTTGCTCGATCCGCAGGCCAAGCTGGAACGCTTTCTGCGACAGCGGCAGGCCGGCGGCCAGCAGCATGCGATAGGTGTCGCGGGCGCTGTGACCAATGGCCAAAACGACCTGCGTCGTGCGGATGTAACCGCTCGATGTGAACACACCACGCAAGCGTCCCGATTGGATGTCCAATTCCTCCAGCCGGCAGCCGAAGCGGTAGTCGCCTCCGGCCTCTTCGATTTTCCGGCGAAAATTTCGAACGATCAGTGGCAGCCGGTTGCTGCCCAAGTGCGGACGGTGTTCGTACACGAGGGCCGGCCGGCCGCCGCATTCGACGAACCGCTCCAGCACCCAGGTCACGTCCGGACCGCTCTGTCGACAAGTCAGTTTGCCGTCACTGAAGGTGCCGGCGCCGCCTTCGCCAAACAGGTAATTGTTCTCTTCGTCCAGCGGGCCGCCGGCGTCGAAAAGCCGGATCGCCGGAACCCGATCTTTGACCGGCTGCCCTCGCTCGATCAACAATGGTCGGTAACCGCGGACTGCAAGATAATAACCGGCGAGCAATCCGGCTGGGCCGGTGCCGACCACAACCGGCGGATCCGACAGGGGCTCCCGCCCGGGCTCCGGGTCCTCGAACGGCGGAGCTTCATATGACGACACGTCTCGATCGCCGCGTGCCAGCAGCCGGGCGGCAGTTTCCGGAGCCACTTCGACGGCCACCGTGTAAACAAACTCCAGCCGGTTGCGAGCTCGAGCGTCTAGGCTCTTGCGAAGAATCCGCCAGCGCAGCAAGTCCTGCGGAGTAATCCCCAGCCGATCAACGATCGCCTGCGGCAATTCTCCTTCCGGTTCTTCTACGGGCCGACGCAAATTGGCAAGTCGAAGAGTCATGGCGAGAGAGTCGTCATGCATCAACATGTGCGCGTGGTGCGCAGGTTTTCGAAACAACTTGGGACTGTCCATGGTAGTGGAGTTGGACGACGGCTCCCAGCAAGGTGTGGCCTTTCTGGGCGTCGCGAACCACGCAGCCTGTGTCTGCTGCCGACGCGGGCACGTCGGCCAGGAAGCAGGACCAGAACAGAGCGCCCCGTTTGGTTGGGGCCGAGGGGCAGCGAGAAGGCGACAGACCGTTGCGGGTTTTGAAGTCGACGAGCGCTGTCGATGCTGCCGGCACGCGGAGATTGATGCCTCTCGTTCATTCGGTCGGATCGGCGCGATTCGTTAGTTCGGTTGAATCGAATGTACAACGA
>JAADHY010000136.1 GCA_013151585.1 Planctomycetota bacterium | reverse complement strand
CTCCTCCGCCAGCACTTCCACCGGATCGCGATCAGCCATCGTCCAGAATCCGCATCTCGGTCAGGATCTGATGCAACCGTTCCAACGCCCGCAAGTAGCGCTTGCTGGCCGTCGACTCCTGAATGCCTAGCACCTGCGCTGTCTCCGCGTTCGAGAGTTGCTCGAAATGCCGCAAGACGAGCACTTCCCGATCCACTTCGTTCATGCTGTTCAGAGCGTCCTGCAACTGAGCCCGAAGTTCCGCACGCATCGCCGCCTGAGACGGCGAGGTGAGACGGCCCACCAACCGGGCGGCGAGCGAAGCGGTGCTGGCTCGCAAACCCGCTCCTCCGTGCAACGAAACCTCCCGGTTGGCGTCTCGCATCTGTGCGCCCAAGTGCTCGCGGTGCGCCGCCACCAACTTCTGCATCGCGATGTGACGAAGCCACAGGTAGAACGGCATCGTGGGGGACTGCAAGTACTCGGGCAAATGGCGCGCGACTTCCAGGTAGGCTTCCTGCAACACGTCCGAGTCGTCCACACGTCCGGTCAATCGAGGGTTTAGCCGCAGTTGGATCGCCCGCTTCAGCCGCCCCCGATAGCGCGAAAACAACTCGTTCAGCGCATGCGGGTCCCCCTGGCCCGCTCGGCTCAGTAACTGCTGAGTCTGTTCCAGGGAGTCGTCTGCCATCAGGAGCGTCATACCTTTCTATGTGCGAAAGGAGCCCGTTTCAGGACAGCCTGCGGGCCGAATTTTGAAAATTTTTCAGAAAACGGCCGGCTTCCGCCCTTTGTACCGGTTGGTCCTTGCAGGAGCCTCGGCGCCGACGTGGCGCATCTAATACTTTTGGCAGTAGTGGGTTACGGCATACGATCTCGGCCGGAATTCTCGCTCAGCCCCACTGAGGTCCGTCCCGCGAAAAAGCCCACCCGGCCGGCTGGACGATGGCCCGCTCAGCATCTAGCATCGTATACGGCCCCTGGGGGCTTGGAAACCGGCCGGTTCGCCTTCGCCCGCCGGAAAAGTCTGGCCATCTCGATATCGTCCGAAACGCAAGGCACCGCCCAAAACGCAAAACGAGATTGCCGAGACCGTGGCCTCTCTGTTTCCACATGGGTTGCTGTTCCGATTCCGATTGCCCGTGCGATACGTCGAAGGGCTGCCGCGCAGTGGCGGTCCAATGCTCGACCTACCCGAAGCCTGCCGGCTGCCGGATTTCTCCGAGCTGTACGAGGCCACTCGTTTCGGCGAGCTACGAGCGGCGTGGAACCGAGAAGGAATCGGTTTCCGGGTAGAGGTCCGGGGCAAGACAGGACCGCCCGTGTGCGATGCCTTCGACCCGACGTCGTCCGACGGTTTACAGCTTTGGATGGCAACGCGCACCACGCAGGGCGTTCATCGGGCCAACCGCTTTTGCTATTACTTCTGCGTGCTTCCAGGAGGAGCAGGCGAAGAGGGTCGAGAGCCGGTGGTCCGGCAGCTCCCGATTCCGCGCGCCCGCGAAGACCCTCCGCCAACGGCCTCGGCCCCCATCCGGGTCTGGTCCGAAATTCGGCGGAACGGATACACGCTGGAAGTTTGGTTCGACTGCGAGCTTCTGCACGGTTTCGACCCAGACGAGATGGCGGTCGGAGGCCAGAATCCGATGCTGGGCTTTTATTACCTTTTGAAAGACTTCGAACTGGGCGAGCAGTACCTGAGCGTCGGCCGCGACTTTCCGTTTGTGTCCGACCCAAGTCTCTGGGCTACGCTGGAACTACTGCCGGATTGACGCGCTCAGAAACCACAAGTCAAAACGCCGTTCGGCGATAACCTTCTTTTGCCGACATGACTACCATTCGTCAGCAAGTCGGACGAAGGAGGAAGAGCAGCTCCCCTGAGTCGGCTCGTCTACCTACTCAATTGAGGGTTTTCGCCATCAATTCAAAGTTCTGTCCGTGAGAAGGGGCCGACAGCGAGACCGTCGCGCAAACTGTTTCCTGGATGGGGCGACGGATGAACCGGCGCAACCAACTTCAGACTGCGTCCCCGCGGCGAAGGAGAGTGTCAAGAACCGGTCGGCTTCTCAGACGCGCGGGATTTCGAAGCCCTTCCGCTGCTCGCGGGCAAAGAACGAGGCGGCCTGATCGTCGCCCACGATCCGCTCAGCCTTTGGATCCCACCGAATGACTCGCTTCAACCTCGCGGCGATCGCGCAAAGATGGCAGGTGTTCATAGTTTGCACGTGGCTGTAAACGTCTGAGACCGGCAGGCCACCCTCGCGGATGCAGCGGTAGAAGTTGTTCTTGTGGCCTTCGAAGCTTCGAAATCCCGCGCGTCTGAGAAGCCGACCGGTTCTTGACACTCTCCTTCGCCGCGGGGACGCAGTCTGAAGTTGGTTGCGCCGGTTCACGAAGAGACGTCCGCGAGTGCCCTCGAACAGAATGCCGTTATCGCCGCGGCTGGTGACGATCATTTCGATTCCGCTAGCAAACCGGCACTTCACGGCGTAGTCCGTCGCCGTGTTGAAGCAGTCATCGACCGTGGGGTAACCGTCCCGGAACGGCACGGGATGATGGGCGTCTGTTCCGTCGATTTCAATCGGCCCGGTGCCGAGCCGGTCTTCACCAATGGCCCACTGAGCGATGTCGACGTGATGGGCGCCCCAGTCCGTAAACTTGCCGCCCGAATACTCGTACCACCACCGGAATGAGCCGTGGCAGCGCTCTTTGATGTACGGCACCAGTGGCGCTTGGCCCAGCCACCGATTCCAATCCAGCTCGGGAGGTGGGTCGGTCTTGGGGAACGGTCCGCCTTTCGGTCCGCCGTTGATTCCGACCGTGATCTTTTTGATTTCGCCCAGCAGCCCCTTTTGCACCAGGTTCACCGCGCGAAGAAACCGAGCGCGGTCGCTTCGCTGCTGAGTCCCGATGAAAAAGACAAGCTTATTGTATTTCTGGCAGGCTTGACGAATAAGTTGGTTTTCTTCGAGTGTCAACGTGAGCGGCTTCTGACAGAAAACGTGCTTGCCGGCCATCAACGCTTCAATTGCGATCTTCGTGTGCCAATGGTCGGGCGTGTCGATGCTGACCACGTCGATGTCCTTCCGCTCGAGGACTTGGCGATAATCTTGGAAAGCGACGGCTTTCCCTTTCCCGATGTGGGGATCGTTTCTCGCTTGCTCCGCGTGCTTCTCGTCCACGTCACAGACCGCGATGATGTCGGCGAACCGGGCGTGTGCTCGTGCGTCGGCTCGGCCCATTCCGCCCATTCCGATACAGCCGATACCCAACCGCTCGTTGGGCGACGATCCGGCCCACGACGTCTCGACCGAGAAGATGTACGGAGCCAAGCTGGCGGCGAAAGCGCTGTTCGCTGATCGCTTCAGGAAGTGCCGACGACTGGATCGTTTGTGCCGGGTTGTCATGGTGCTGTCTCCTGTTTCTGAGGCGTGATAGGGTTGGGCAGGCGACAAACGGCGGGAAGGACGAGTTCCTAAACGCCCCGCAACCACGATACCGCGAGCAACCAGGGAGTGCAATTCTTTAGCCGTTCACGGATTGAAAGCGACCGACCGATCGGCAGCGGCAGTCAGGTGGCCGAGGCAGAAGTTGCCTCCTTCCGTCGCACGTCGAAATGATACTTCGTGATTCTGAAACATCTCGAGGCGAGCTGGACAGACACATGAACGCGGCGCGTCGGCGGGCTTCTCACTGTTTCTTAGCCCGCTCTGCTGTCGCGGCGAATTGGTGTTCCGCGATCACGAAATGCCGTATGACAACTGTTTGCGAGGGAGCCGACGGTCACCACCCGGCCGCGATGTCGCGTCACCGTTGCTGGCAGCATGAAGCCGGGGCTGCGGTGGGTTTCAACCTGAGAACGTTACTCAATTCTTGTTTCAACTTTCAGCGAGAGAAACCGCATGCGGGTTGCCAGCAACGGAATGTTCTTCCGGTTGGCGACTCGATTGTGATACACTGTCAGCGGGATCGCGGTCGCGTCGGACGGGCGTCTCTGGAGCGAAGCGGCCACGGTCAAGACGTGATGCGGGCCGACCAACAGGTCGTCGGGACCGGTCGACGTAGCCGCTCTCCTGTATGGCCCGCTGTTCTGATCGGCAGCATTTTTGTTGCGAGTCAAAGGAAGATCCCAACACGTCTCGGAATGACAGAGTCCACTCGCAAAGACAGGGGGCACAACCGTGAAAGTTCGATGGGGGATCGTCGGATGCGGATGGATTACGGACGACCAGATCGCGCCGGCCGTCCAAAAAGCGAATGACAGTGAATTGGTCGCCGTGGTGAGCCGCGACGCAGAAAAAGGCCGCAAGTTCGCTGAGCGCCACGGGGCGAAACGCGCTTACACCGATCTGGATGGTCTTTTGGCGGACCAAGAGGTCGATGCGGTTTTCATCGCCACGCCGAACGGACAGCATGCCGAAGAGACGATCCGCTGTGCGGAAGCTGGTAAGCACGTGTTGGTCGAGAAGCCGATGGCCACGTCGGCGGCGGATGCCGAGCGGATGATTCAGGTGTGTCGCGAACACGGCGTGAAGCTCTCGGTCGGGTATCACATGCGGTTCCACCCGCTGCACAATGAGGCGGTTCGGATCGTCCGCGGCGGCGAATTGGGGAAGCCGGCTTTGGCTCGCTGTCAGTTCTATTTCCGCTATCCCGGCCCGCCCCCGCAGTGGCGGCAGTCGGCAGACACGGCCGGTTGGTGGGCGTTAGGGGACGTCGGTACGCACGCTTTGGATCTACTGGGTTGGCTGTTGGGTGACGTGGCCGAAGTGACAGCCGCCTTCGGTCACGCTCGATTCGACTACGAGACCGAGGATGCGGCCGTACTGCTGCTTCGGTTTCAAAGCGGAGCGATCGCCACGCTGGATTGTTCCACCGCCGTTCATAGCCCGGCGAGTAAGCTGGAGATTTACGGTCTGGACGGAAACCTGATCGCCAAAAACACGCTCGGGCTGGCGGCGACCGGAAAGATGAACGTCGGGAATAACACCGGCCAGCGGCGCACGGTCGACTACGCCCCGGTGAATCTCTACGTGTCCGAAATCCAGTCGTTTAACATGGCCATTCAGGACGATTCTAATCCGTTCGTCCGCGCGGAAGACGGGCTGAAGAACGTCCGCATCCTGGAAGCGGCCGCCCAATCGGCCCTCGAAAAACGCACAATTCCGCTGACGTAGAGCCGAACCGCTCGGGGAAGAACGTTCCTCCTCAAGGCTCCCATCGCGTTGCGCGGGGCATTGCGATCGCCATTTACGGCAGACTTTCGGGTGTCTCCGGCAGATTGGGCGGCGTCACCTCGCGGACCCACTGGTCGTGCCGTTCTCGCAGCCGCCGGACAATCTCGGGGTGTTCAGCGGCGTGGTTGACCGATTCTGGAGGATTGTCCGAAAGGTTCGCCAAATAAACATCAGGCAGCTTTGGACGCCCGATGCCATAGCTTCCGTTGACGATCAATTTCCAGTCGCCGTCTCGCACCATCCAGCCCTTTTGCCACTGCCAGTGCATCACGCCGTAGGGACTGGGCGCGTGACTGTCCTGGATGATCGGTAGCAGGCTGTGACCGTCCAGAATCACGCCGGGCGGCGGTTTCAGCCCACAGAGCTCCAGCACCGTTGGGAACCAGTCCATCGCCGTGATCGCCTGATGACGGACAAGGCCTCCCGGGATGCGTCGCGGATAACTCAACAGAGCCGGCACGCGGATGCCGCCCTCCAAGAAGCTCCCTTTGGCTCCCAGCCAGCGGCCCGTATTGCCGCCGCCCCCGTTGGCCCCGTATTTGTGTCCGCGCGGGTACCCGCTCGCATGGCCGTCGACCTCGATCTGATAGTCCTCGGCCGAATACCCGTTGTCGCTCATGAAAACGACAATCGTATCCTGTAGCAGTTTCAACGACTCGAGCCGCGTCAGGATACGCAGGACGCAGTCGTCGGCCGTCGAAACCGCCGCCGCATAGGAGCGGCGCGGCTCGGGCAACTCGTGATAATACCGAGTGAACCGCTCCAGCGCCTGCTCCGGGTAGTGCGGCAAGTTGATCGCGAAATACAGGAAAAACGGCCGCTGCTGGTTGCGAGCGATGAAAGACAGAGCTTCGTCGGTGATCATCTCCGGGAAGTAATCCCCGCGGCGGAAAACCTCTTGAGTGCCCCGGAACAGATCATGGAATCCCGCCCGGTGTAATTGGTAGTGCACGTAGTTGTCGATGAAGCCGTCGCGAAACCCGAAAAATTCATCGAACCCTTGTCGCGTCGGGCCGTGGTCGCGATGAGCCCCCAAATGCCATTTGCCGAACAGAGCGGTTCGGTAGCCGGCCCCTTTCAGTACTTCGGCCAGCGTCACTTCCGAAAGCAGCATATTGCGGCCCTTCGGGTCGTAGAGGCTGCCTTGCATCCACGAGTTCACGTTGCCTCGCTGGGGATGGCGGCCGGTTAACAGCATCGCTCGCGCCGGACAACACACCGAATGAGCGTACGCCTGCGTGAACCGCACACCCAGGGCCGCAATCTTATCGATGGCCGGAGTGTAAAGGTCCTGCGAACCGTAACAACGAGCGTCCAGAGTTCCTTGGTCGTCTGTCAGAATGATGACGACATTCGGACGCCGTGACGTCTCGGCCGCGACGCCCATTATGCAAGACGGCCCCAACAATGCGATGCCCACAAGCCCGCAGCGCAGCGCCCGATCGAAGTGACTGGTTGAGCCGATCACCCGTGTTCCCTCCGTCAATCCAAGCCCAGCTCTTTGCGTCTTTGTTTGGCCTTTTCCAAAGCTCGTTGGTAGCGCTGCATGCCCCCGCGGTACGATTGTGGTGGATCGGGGTCGGGCACCTTCAGTTCTTTCCGCAGCCGCTTCAGTTCGGCGAGCAGCCGGTCTTGAATCCGGGCGTATTCCGGCTCGCCATAAACACTGCGTAACTCTTTCGGGTCCTGCTGGAGGTCATACAGTTCCCACTCATTGACGTCTGGCTCGTAGAAATGAATCAATTTGTAGCGACCGTCGACGACTCCGTAATGGCGTCGGACGTGGTGAGCTCCGGGAAACTCGTAATAATGGTAGTAAAAACTTTTCCGCCAGTCGGTCGGCGTTCGACCTTTCAGCAGCGGGACCAGGCTGCGGCCTTGCATGTCCGAGGGAATCGGCGCGCCGGCGATGTCCAGAAAGGTTTCCGCAAAGTCCAGGTTCGAGACGAGATCCTTGTTGACGGTTCCCGGCTTGGCCACGCCCGGCCAACGCACCAGTAACGGCGTCCGCAACGATTCCTCGTAAATCCATCGCTTATCGAACCAACCGTGCTCGCCCAGGTAGAAGCCCTGGTCGGAGCTGTAGATCACGACGGTATTCGCCGCCAGTCCGGTGCGGTCCAAATAATCGAGCAATCGTCCAACGTTTTCGTCGACCGAGGCGATGCATCGCAGATAGTCCTTCATGTACCGCTGATACTTCCACCGGACCAGGTCTTTCCCTTTCAAGTTTGCCTTGCGGAAGGCTTCGTTCTTGGGCTCATAGGCGGCGTTCCACACTTTGAGCTGCTCGGGGGTTAGGTTCCGCGGCGGTGTCAGCTTCAAGTCGAACGGCGTCATCGTTTGGGCGATCGTCATATCCTGCGTTTTGGCTGGCGTGCCTCGGCCGGAGTAATCGTCGAAGAGCGTGTCCGGTTCGGGAATGGTCACGTCATCGTACAGGTGCAAGTACTTAGGGCCGGGCTGCCAATTGCGGTGGGGGGCCTTGTGCTGCACCATCAGCAGGAACGGCTTGTTCGGATCGCGTTTTTTCTGGAGCCAGTCGAGAGCCAAATCGGTGATGATGTCGGTCGTGTAGCCGATGTACTTGACCCGTTCGCGCTGGCCGTCTCCGTTGGCGTCCCGCAGCATGGGCGGGTTGTAGTATGGTCCCTGGCCGATCAGTACCTCCGAGTAGTTGTATCCTTGGGGAGCCATGTGGGTCCCCAGATGCCACTTGCCGATAATGGCTGTTTGATACCCTACCTTCTGCAACAGCTTGGGGAACGTCTGCTGGTACCCGTCGAACTTGTCGCCGTTACAAAAGAAGCCGTTCAGATGGCTGTACTTCCCTGTCTGGATCACCGCGCGCGAGGGGCCACAAATCGAGTTGGTCACAAAGCAATTGTCGAAACGGACTCCCTCGCGGGCGAGCCGGTCGATGTTGGGCGTTCGATTCAGCTTCAGGTGATAGGCACTTACTTCCTGATAGGCGCTGATGGCTTGATAAGCATGGTCATCACAAAAGAGGAAAAGGATGTTCGGTCGCCTGTTTCCGGCGGCCTCCAAGGATGGTGCGGTGAAGCTGACTACAAAAGCGACGGCGATCCACGAGAGCCATCCGGCAAAGAGGCAAGTCGTCGAACGTCGGAATGAGGAACGGCGTCGGCGAAGCATCGCAAGAAACTCCTTCTACACGGATTCGAAAAACACACGGGCTGCAATCCTCAGGTGGGTGGGAAATCGATCACTCGACAGGTCGCCGCAGAGGCGTTCGTCCCGGGCAAAGTTGCAATGGGCGGTCTCGCACGTCCGGTTCCGATTGGTTGCGGGATAGATCGGGCTAAGCCTGTCGGCTACCAGCATAGTCCGCTCCTGGCACGGTCGCAAACGTGCGGGACAGGGGATGACCGAACTGGTTATCCCTTCGGTGCGAGGACACGCTGGGTCCACCAGAGGTCGGTCTGCCGGCTTATGCGGCTGAAGAATTGACTGCGGTCATGCGGTGCTTTATCGTGCGCAGGACGGCGAGCGAAGTCGCAGACTGTGGGGGACCTCAGCAACGCGACCGCTGGAACGAATCAACTGGGAAGCTGTTTACGAGCGGAGCAAATCATGTTTGGTATCACCCGGCGTCGTTTCTTGCGAGATACGTTGATGGGGAGTGCGGCGATCGCGGCCGCTCCGTACATTGCGAAAGCCAAGGCCCCGAACGACAAGCTCGGCGTGGCCGTCGTCGGCTGTCGGGGCCGCGGAGGCAGCCATCTGAGCGCGTTTGCGAGCGACCCGAGGACCGTCGTGCTTTACATCGTGGATGTGGACGAAAAAGTCGGCGAGAAGCGTTGTGAACAGACGGCCAAGAGGCAGGGCTTCAAACCGAAGTTTGTCCGCGACATGCGGGAGGCGTTCCGAGACCCCGCGGTTGATCTGGTCAGCACGGCGACGCCGAACCACTGGCACGCATTGTGCGGTATCTGGGCGATGCAGGCCGGCAAGCACGCGTACATCGAGAAACCCGTCTGCCACGACATCGCGGAAGGCACGGCGTTGATCGTCGCCGCCGAAAAATACAAGCGGGTTTGCCAAGTGGGCACGCAATGCCGATCCAGCGAGGCCGTCCGGCAAGCGATCCAGTTTCTGCGGGAAGGCGGCATCGGCGAGGTCAAGTTTGCTCGAGGGCTCTGCTACAAGCGTCGCCCTTCGATCGGTCCCCTGGGCGATTACCCGATTCCGCCCGAAGTCGATTTCAACCTTTGGAGCGGCCCGGCTCCGTTCACCACGCCTCGACTGACTCGCCCCCGATTCCATTACGACTGGCATTGGCAGCGGCTGTACGGAAACGGAGACTTGGGCAACCAGGGCCCCCATCAGACTGATATCGCTCGGTGGGGCTTGGGGCTGGACCGGCACCCGTACTCCGTGATCACTTACGGCGGACGATTGGGATACCAGGCCGAACGAAAAGACGACAACTACGTCGATGCGGGCGACACAGCTAATACCGAGATTTCGATTTACGACTACGGCGACAAGTGCATCGTTTTCGAAACCCGGGGGCTCTCGGTCGACAATTCAGCGGATGAGGAAATCAACCGCCTGTTCCAAAGCAAGAAGGGTAACAAAATCGGCGTGATCTTCTACGGAACCGAAGGCTACTTGGTCCAGCGCACCTACTCGCACTGCATTGTCTACGACAAGAAGTTCAACGTCGTCAAGGAATTCAAAGGCGGCGGCGACCACTTCGGTAACTTCTTGGACGCGTGCCAAAGCGGTGACCCCAGTAAGCTGAACGCTCCGGTTCGCGAAGGCCATCTATCTGCGGCCATCAGTCACCTGGGCAATATCTCGTACTATCTGGGTGAGAAGAACAAGGTGTCTGTCGAGGAAGCGAAGAGAGTTCTGGCCGGCGTCAAGAGCTTGGACGACAATCTTGCTACGCTCGACCGGACCGTCCAGCACCTTATCGCCAATGGCGTCGACTTGAAAAAGTACCCTCTGGCGATGGGGCCACTGCTGAAGTTCGATCCCGAACGGGAGATCTTCCCGGACTCGCCCGAAGCGACGGCCATGGTCACCCGCGAGTACCGGGACGGCTTTGTCTGCCCTCGCGCAGACAAAGTGTGAAGCCTCGAGGGACCAGGAGGTGCGAGTTTTCAACTGCGCTTGGGGAGCCGAACGTACCCCGTCGCGTCTCTGGTTTTGACCGCTCCGACGCGCATCAGCGACCGCAACTAATGAAGCGGTCGGCCACACCGGGGTTGTGTCGTCCTCCAAACGGCGCCATCAACCTGGGAAGCCAAAGCGGAACCCCGGGTTACGGTTCTACTTTCACGGCTTGCCGCGATCGCTGTGGAATTCGTGCCAACGCTGCCAGGCGTAAGTCCATTCCATCCACATCCGGAGGAAGGACCACAGAAGGCGCATCTTGCCAAGATGTTCGGGCGGCAACCGCCTTTGTTCCTGGAATGACTCCTGCGCGGCCGTTGCCAATCCCCAACGCTGAGCAAGCTCGCGAAGAATCTCATCGGCCGTCAGATCGATTTCGGCTTCTTCAACCAGAAACCCAGCAGCGTCGGCCATCACAAACAGCTCAAAGAGCCGGCTTCGGTACGGATCCAACTCCAGAGGCCGCACCTTTTCTTCGGCTTCGAGCAACAAAGATTCGACCTGGTCGATAATCTCGTTGGCCAAACTCTGTGACGCTGCTGTTTGTGAGGAGCTTTGCATCATTTCGTCCGCGGATGAAACTGCCCAAAACTCGGCTAGTTCCCGAAGAAACCAGGAACAATCTCGGATCGGTCTTATTGCTTTCGTGAGAAAACCTGCGACAGTTAGGAACCGTCAAAAAACAAGTTGTGCGGCTCGGGATGTCGGCCGGGCTTTCTCGCCCGTCAAGAAGGCGACGGACAGGAATGCCGCTCCTACAAACAAACCAAGCGCGTTATTCTCTGGCAGCACTAACGCGGCCTTCGGCCGCAGCCAAAGTGAAACGGCAGTCCGTCGTATACGTAAGGGCGCCGGGCTCGCGTTTCGATGGTTAGAACATCAAACCATCCCCCCGTGCGACCAGAGTTTCTCTGAATGTCGCACCAACCACCAAAAGCAGATTAGCACATTTCGCGAGCGAAACCTAGCCCGGCCGTATGCTGTGGCGTCGATACAGGCAGCATCGGCTTCGGGCTGCGCTGCGTCTTAACCTGCAGCCTGCGAGAACGGCTCGAAAAACGATGATGAGCCATCCCAAGAGTTGGTGGCGCCCCTCTCGGGCCGTTCCAGCCTTCGGTTGATCGACGTGGCGAGACGTCGTACCGTGGGGGGAAACGGCCACTTGCGCCGTGAAAACGATTGCTCGTTCCGGATGCTCCGCAAGCCTTGTGGGGTGACCGATTGACTGCCCGACCGGCTCAACCGGAAGTCCGTTAGTCTTCGCAAATTCTGGAAGGCGCTACGGAAAGCGGTTTGATCGCGTCCGAAGGCCGTCAGTCTGCGGCGCAGTTTGGTCGGGCAGCCGGTCCACAACAACGGGAATCCGTTCAGGTCGAAGGAGGAGGCCATGCATCGTCTTGCGAAACTGGGCTGCGTTCTGGCAGCAGCGACCGGCTTCTGCTGCCGTACGGCGGCGGTTGGGGAAGACTGGCTCCAGTTCAAATTCGATTCGCGGCACTCCGGCGATGTGCCGGATCGATCCGTTCGGAGGCCGCTCGGGCTGATCGGCGCGGTTCCGTTGACTGACGCGATCTTCACCTCGCCCGTCGTCGCGGGCGGCAAAGTGTATGTGCTCGATGGAGCGGGCGTTCTTTCGTGTGTGGATGCGACAACGCTAAAGGTTGATTGGTCATTTCGATCGCGAGGAGGTCCTGGAAATTGCAATAACGTGTCGTCTCCGGCTGTCATTGGTCCGTACGTACATTTTGGGACGATGGCTGGTTCCTATTACGTATTGGATCGGCGGACGGGACGGGTCGTGAACGAAATCCGGTGTGGCGAGCCGATTTTCAGCGCCGTAGTTGTCAGCGGAGACCGTGCGTACTTCGCGACGCTTGGAGCGAGAGTCTATGCCGTTCGGCCCGACGGCACCGTTTGCTGGGAATGGGATTTCGTCCGTGAAGTGCTCGGTTTTTCGGGCGATCGGTGGAACGGACAGGACTGGCTGAAGTTCAAGAAAGAACGAGTGACCTGGCGAGATCATTTTGTTTGTTCCAGGAACATTGCTGTTTATATGGCTCCGGTGTCGGGCAACGAGCGGTCGCCCTCAGGGAAGCCACCCACGCGCCGGAACGCTCGCACCCGAGAGGCCGCCAAACGCGTCATCGTCATGCCTGCGGGTGGGCGTGTGGTCTTCTTGGAAGACGCAGGCGACCAGCCCAAGGTGCGGGCGATCGCGTTGGTCCCGAAATACGCGGGGACGGAATACGCGGCCTGTTTCGGCCTGAGCATCGACCAGAACGGTGGCGTCTACGTCCAGTGGCATCGGCGAGACAATGCAGGACGCGTAGAGATATTTCGTTTGAAAGGCGATCAGGTTGAGTCGGACTTTGTCCCTGGTACGGAGACGGCCATCAATCGGCCGGGGCTGCTCAGTTTCTGCTCGGTCAGCGTGCGCGGCCGGGACGTTTTCCGCTGCCGACCGCAAGAAGGTTTCGCCCTGTGCAAGCATTCGCCCGATTCCGACCAACCGCAGCCTTTGGGGGGCTATCCGTCAATTTGTCCGCCCATCCTTTTGAAAGACGTTGTGCTTTACGGCGGATTGGATGGGCGGCTGTACGCCATCCCGATTTCTGGTCGCGGATCGGCTTGGTCCTTTGCGACGGCCTTTGGTAAACCGATCACAGCTCCTCCCGCGGGTTGCGACGGACGAGTCTACTTCGGCTGCGAAGACGGCTACCTATACCTCCTCGGACCTGGAGGCCGCGCACCGCTGCCGAACCACGATCTACATCTGGAACGCATCCGCACGCCGCTGACCGGACCTTTAGCCGACCCGAAATACGACTGGTACTCGAACTACGGCAACATGGCGAACACGAATGCCAACAATCAGGGGCTGCGCCCACCGTTTCGAATCCAGTGGCTTCGGCGGTACGAAGGCACGTTCAAGCACTTGCCGGTCTGCGGAGGCGGGCGAATGTATACCCATACGGCTGAAGGACAAATCTTTGCGGTCGAGCAAACAACGGGTCGGCTGCTTTGGCGTCGCTATTGGCCGGGAGTCTATCTTTCGTTTACCGCTCCGCTCTACTATCACGGGCTGCTTCTGTTGCCGCAAGGCGGCCTGAAGGGCTCGTATTTGCGATGCCTGGATGCCGCCACCGGCCGGCTGCTTTGGCAAGCTCCGTTTACGGGGTCGCCCAGTTGGAGTCGCCAGGCGCCGCCAGTGGTATTTGAGAATCGCGTGATCTACGCGTCCGGCTCCGGCCGGTATGCTCCGCAAGGCACCGACCGGGCATTCGTGATGAAAGGCAAGCCGAAACCATCGCCCGACGGTGCGGAAATCATGAGCTGGATTTATACGCACAACAACCCGTACTACCCCAGAGATAACAAGCCGCTGATTTGGGCTTGGGACCTGAAGACGGGAAAGCTGGTGTGGCAAAAGGACTTTTCCGAGTACGGTCGCGGCGGCAATGATTGTGGTCTGTGTCTCATGGACGGTGTCGTTTATTACTCGACCTTTTTCGGATACTCGGCCAGCCAGCGGCGAAGACGCGGGCTGCCGGACGGGCCGAACGGTTTGACGGCGGCGATCGATCCGCGCACCGGCCGAGTTCTCTGGCTGACGACGGATTACTACGTGACGGCCGGATGCACCATCTCGGCGAAAGACGGTCGCCTTTACCTCGGCGGATACAACCCCCCTCACGAAGGCACGAAGGACCGCTTCATCCTCTGTCTGGACGCCCGCGACGGATCGCTCGCTTGGCGGTCGCCCTCGGTCCCATTGGCGGTCAACGTGATTACGGTGGGGGAGCGATTTGTGATTTCGAACGTCTCGTGGCGCGATTGGCATCTGCTGGACAAGAAGACCGGCTGGATCATTTCCCGGTTCAGCCACGGGTACGCGTGCACTCGGTACACATTATCCGAGCCTTACGCGATGGCAGCCAACATGGACGTGATCGATCTGTCCGACGGGAACCGACTCGTGACGACCGGTCCAGCCGTCGATTCCAGGGAATGCGTTGGTTCGTCCGTCTCGAACGGTCGGCTCTTTTACACGTCCCAAGCGAGCGGTCTGCAAGTCGGTCTGGTGGCCGGGGAACTGGCGGAAAAACAGCGGCCGCCCTGGGCGACGAAGTGATGGGGTGAGGCGGCTTATCGACACACGTCGGCCGTATCCCCTTCGCTCTGGAAGCGAAAATGCCAGCTTCTCCCAACCTGGGCGCGGCCAGGGATCGGTGATGAAGCTGCGCTGCGAAGTCGGTCGGTCGGAAGTCACTCCGGCTCAGCCATGAAAGCCCGAAGCTGCTCGGAGACGTGTTCGACGGCGGCCTTCAGTTCGGCAAAGAGCGGCTCAGGCTGATCCAGCGACTTTTCGCGCCCCATCTGTTCGATCCGCTGCGCCAATTCAATGGCTCCCTGAACCGAGAATGTTCGCAGATTCCCTTTCACGGTGTGTGCCGCTCGTTGGATGACCGGGAAATCACGAGCTTTCAACGCCTCTTCCAACTGCTTCAGCAGTTGCGGGCACTCTTCCAAAAACGCCTCCGCGACCGACTTCAATAACTCTCGGTCGCCCTCAACAGCATTCAACGCTTCGTCCCAATCCACCGTTGCGCCGCTGGTCCGTGGCTCATCCTTTCGGGCGGCTTTCACGTGTTTCCTCGTCACCAGCGTCCGCTGAGTCAAGACCGAATGAACCGTATCCAACAGTTCCTGGACCTGAATGGGTTTGGAAATGTAGGCATCCATTCCCGCTTCCAGGCACAGTTCCCGATCGCCTTTCATGGCATGAGCCGTCAAAGCGATGATCGGAGTGTGGCGCCCCAACTGCTGCTCGTAGCGACGGATTTCTCGAGTGGCTTCCAGGCCATCCATCACGGGCATTTGAACGTCCATCAGGATCAGGTCGAATCGTTCCTGCTTGTATTTCTCGATGGCATCCCGTCCGTTGGCCACGACGATCACGTCGTGTCCCTCTTTACCGAGCAGCGCGACGCCCAGTTTTTGGTTGGTGGGACTGTCTTCGGCCAAAAGAATTCGCAGCCGGTCCGGACGGCGAGGCCGCCGCCGTGGAGACTTCCGCTCGGCCGGCGGCCGAGCTCCGCCGACCACGACGTCCGCAATTGCATTCAACAGTTCCGACTGTTTGACTGGTTTGGTCAAGTAGCGCAGGACGCCCAACTCCTTGCAGCGAGCGGCGGCATCGGGCCGGTCGGCTGAGGTGAGGACAATGACTTTGGTATCAGCCAGTTCCGGGTCCGATCGAATCTGCGACACCATTTGCAGCCCGTCCATTTCGGGCATGTTCATATCGGCCAGGACGATATGAAATGGGCTACCCGACCGGACGGCCTGCCGAAGCAGCTCCAAAGCCTCCGCAGCGCTGCAAGCCAGCGTGGGGTGCATTTCCCAGTTCTGCAGCATTTCTTCAAGAATCCAGCGGTTGGTCGCGTTGTCGTCCACCGCCAGAACCTTCAAGCCACGCACGTCGGCCAGTGTGGCCGGAGAGTCTTCGATCAACTCATCATCGAAGACCGGGAACCGAACCGTAAAGTGGAACGTGCTGCCCTGCCCTTCCTCGCTCTCGACCCAAATCCGCCCGCCCATCAACTCGACCAGCCGCGACGAAATGGTCAGGCCCAATCCCGTGCCGCCGAACCGCCGGGTGGACGACGAGTCGGCTTGCTCGAAGGCCGCGAAGATCGTCTTCTGCTTGTCTTTTGGAATCCCGATCCCCGTGTCGCGCACCGCAAAGTGAAGCATCACGCTGCGGTTGTCGAGCGACTCGCATCCCACTTCCAGAACGACTTCCCCCTGGTCCGTGAACTTGATTGCGTTGCCGACCAGATTGATTACGATTTGCCGCAGTCGTCCCGGATCGCCGATGACATAAGCGGGCACACACGGTTCGACCCGAAACGCCAGCTCCAGCCCCTTTTCGTGAGCCCGCAAAGCCATCGATTTGACTGCGTCCCCCAGCCGTTCCCGCAAAGAAAAGGGCCGGTTGTCCAGCTCCAATTTCCCCGCTTCGATCTTTGAGAAATCCAGAATATCGTTGATCAGATCGAGCAACGCCTCGGACGAGTTCTGGACAATCTCGAGCTGCTCCCGCTGCTCGGCCGTCAAGTCCGACCGGAGCAGAATATCCGTCATGCCGACGATCGCGTTCAACGGGGTGCGAATTTCATGGCTCATGCTGGCCAAGAAATCGCTTTTGGCCCGGTTCGCCGCTTCGGCCGCCTCTTTCGCCTTCTGCAATTGCTCTTCGGCCAGCTTGCGCGCCGTCACGTCCCAGTAGACAACTTGCACACCGATGATGTTTCCTTCGGAATCGATGACCGGCGCCTTCAAGACATGGACGTACATGCGCTGCCCATCGGGCGTTTGGTGTTTCTCAATATCCTCGAACACCTCGCCGGTCTCGATGACTCGCCGGTCGTCGGCGCGATACTTCTCGGCCAGCTCTTTCGGAAAAAAGTCGAAATCGCTTTTGCCGATCAGGTCCTGCAAGCGGACGCCGACTTCGTCGCAAAACAGCTTATTGGCGAAGACGATACGACTGTCTAGGTCCTTCCGGGTCAGGTAGATAGGCAGATTCTCGACGAGCGAGTGATACGCCGCCTCCGCCTGTCTCAATTCCTGCTGAACCTTTCGCCGTTTGCTGCGTTCGGATTTCAGATCCGCCTTCAAGCGAACGGTTTCTTGTTGCAGTTGAGCAACGTCGGCACAGAGTGAAGCGAGGAAGTGGGCAGCGCGCGGGGAAGGAATCAAGGATTCCGCCGCCATCGGTCTTTCCGGTGCTGCCTTCCCATCCGGTTCGGCCAGAACCCGGCAGACGCGATCCGCGAGCTCTTCTGGCGAGGTATCGGGCAGCACATAGGAAGCGGCTCCTGCTTCCAGAGCGGACAAGACCTCGGAGGCGTCGGTCAGGCAGAGCACCACATTCGGCACGCCGCCTTTCGATTCCACCAGATGGCGGACCTGTCGACAGAACTCGACCGCGCGGCCTGCTTTGATCTTGCAGTCGATGACAACTGCGTCGAAGCTTTCAGCATCGATGCGTTCATTCGCCTCGGCCAAATTGGACGCGCAGCCGACCGACACACCTCGTGCGCCGAACGCCTCGACCCATTGCCGGCGTTTCTTTCCTTCGCCGAGAACAATCAGAACATGCGGCATATTTGTTTGCCTCGCCGCCCGGGATCGGGTCGGCAGCACCCGCTCCGTGTCTGCCGAGTCTGATAAGAAAGAAGATCGGCCTTCCGCCTACAATTCTAGCATCGGACGGAACCGGTTGAAGTCTCGCGGCGCAGATTCCCGAAAAGCCGGGATTATTCATGAACGTGTCCGTTGGGCGGCCAAGCCTCCCGATCGGGGCGATGCGCTGGCGATCGAACGATTTGTGCGACCTTCGCTGATGCTGCGGATTGTTGTCATCGTGCCCCGGCATCCACGCGCGGATGTTTTTGGGTGAGGCGGCGTGATGCGGAATACAGGTTCATGAGTCGCGAAAAACGCCGTGCCGGCCGGCAGCGGAGATCGCGTTAGCCCGCGTCCCGAGGCGAGACCAATCTTCCTCAGAACCGCTCTTGACCCGTTCGGCCGATTGCAACAGAATCCCTCGCTCATCGTTTCGTCGGGGTTCGCCCTTCCGGATGGTTCCGAAAAACGTGTCTCAAGCTCCCAGCGTCCTCTTCCGACGGCAGTAGCGCGCAGAGTATGCACGCTCAAGCTTCGGTAAGTGGGCGAACGCAGCCGACAGCCGTCTTCGGCCTTTCCGCGTTTCGCAACGGAAATGGATCGTTCCATGTTGGGAACGGATTCGCCGGGCTCGTTTCACGGCAAGCCGAAACCGACCATGGCTGTAAGAAAACAAGACACAGAGGCTCGTAAGACGTTCGGGAGTCCGCTCCCCGGCGTTGACACATTTGGCTGGGTTTTTCCTTTCCTTCCTGTTGCGCCTTTCGGCGCGGAGAATCGACCGACCTCATGCGATCACTACGCGTCTGTCATGTGATTGGCAGCCTGGACGCCGGAGGCGCTCAGGCCATGCTGGTGAAGCTGCTGTCCCGACTGGGCGACCAGTCGGTGGACAGTCACGTGGTGTCTTTGCTCATGCGGGGACCGATGAGCCAGTCTCTGCGCCGGCTGGGAGTGCCTGTTCGGTTTCTGGATGTTCGTGGGCATCGGGATGTACCTCGAGGGGTGCTCCATTTGTCGCGCGTTCTGAAGGACCTTCGGCCGGACGTCGTGCAAACCTGGCTCTATTACAGCGATCTGGTCGGCGGGTTCGCTGCGAAGCTGGCTTGCCGCCGTCTGCCTGTCATTTGGAACATTCGGACCAATTCGCTAGTTCCGGGCGTGCACAAGTTGTCGCTCATCGGGACGGCACGAACGTGCGCCTGGCTCTCGGCTCGCTTGCCGGCACGCATTGTTGTCAATTCTCTTTCGGGGCTCCGCTGGCATGTTCAGTTTGGTTACGCTCCTGACCGTCTGCTTTTGATCCGCAACGGTTTTGACACCGAGCGGTTTCGGCCCAGCGAGCTGGCCCGTCGCGCGATCCGGCGACAATTGGGCCTGCCCGATTCCACTCGGCTGGTGGGCATGATCAGCAGTGTCCGGCCCCAGAAAGACCACGCCACGTTTCTGGATGCCGCGGCCGTTTTGGCCCGCCGATTTCGCAACGTCCATTTCTTGTTGTGCGGCGACGGAGCAGTCTGGCACAACGAGCCGCTCCGCCGGATGATCGAACAGCGACAGTTGTCTGGTCGGATTCACCTGCTGGGGATTCGAGGTGACATGCCGGTGGTTCAGGCCAGTTTGGATGTCGCCGTTTTGGCATCGGTGGTCGAGGGGTTTCCCAACGCCATTGGTGAAGCGATGGCGTGCGGCGTGCCCTGCGTCGTCACCGATGTCGGCGACTCGGCCGATCTAGTCGGCGACACCGGTTTCGTGGTCCCGAAGGGGGATGCCGACGGGTTGGCCCGGCGCTGTCAGGAACTGCTCACTCTACCGTCCGACCAGTACCGCGACCGGGGCTTGCGGAGTCGGCAGCGCATCCGGCAGCTTTTCGATCTGGACCGTGTGGTGGAAGATTACGTGCGACTGTGGCACGAAGTGGCCGACCGACCTCTGGCCCCGATGTCCGAGGGTGCGACGAAACCTCCTCGCCGCGCAGCCTGAGGACGTCAGGCCGAGCGAGTTGGCCGGGCCGTAAGAATCAACGAAACTGCGGGAGCCGCGCGACACCGTCGGAAAGGTTTCTCGGACGGATGGCACGGCCAGCCAGACGACATAGCATGAAGCGGCTTCGCGGCCTGTTTCACGCGGCCTTGCGTTCAGCGGGCAACGTTTTACCGGCGCCACGAAGCAGGGCGGCGTAAACGTCGAGAGTCTGAGCGGCGACGATTTGTTCGCTGAAATGGCGGACGACCCATTGACGGCCTTGCCGACCTAGCTCGACGCATCGCTGGCGGTCGCGGAGGAGCTGTTCAATCGCGTCCGCCAATGCGGTCGCATCGCGTGGAGGGACCAGCAGCCCTGTCCGGCCGGGATCAATCACATCGCGACAGCCGCACCAGTCGGTCGTGACCACGGGCCGGGCACAGGCCGCCGCCTCCAGCAGCACCTTGGGAGCCCCTTCTCGGTAGTAACTCGGCAAGGTAACAATGCTGGCTTCGCTGAGCACTTGCGGCATGTCGCTGCGGTGTCCCCACCATTCGATCTGGCCGGCCCGTTGCCAACTCTGCAGTTGCCGCTCGCTGACATGGCCGGGGTTGTCCGGATCGACACGTCCCACCAGCACAAACCGCGCGGCGAACCCGCGTCGCTGAATCAATCGAGCGGCTTCGACGAATTCGGCGATGCCTTTTGTCCACAGCATGCGTGAAGGCAGCATGACGATTGGGGGGCTGTCGGAGGGGCCCGAGTTGCTCCAATCCGGGTAGGGAGTCGGTCGGAATTCCTGGACGTTCACGCCGGCGCTGCAAATAACCGTTGTTCGCTCGGACGGAACGACCTGACGTCGCAGCAACTGCCAGCGATCGCTGTCGTTTTGGAAAATGACACACGAGTTGGGCAAAGCCAGTCCGAAGCGGAGTCCCCGCAAAATGAACGACCGCAACGCTCGGCATTTCCAATCACCGCCCGAGAAAACGTGGCCGAGACCGGTGATGGCGTTCACCACCGCCGGGACGCCCACCGCGCGGGCGGCCAGCGAACCGTAAAGCACGGTCTTGAGGACCACATGATGAACAATGTCCGGACGCAGACGCCGGTACAGCCGGGCAAGCTCGGTGATCGCCGCCGCTTCGCGAATCGGATTGCTGATTCGCCGCGGCAGCTCGAAAGGCACCACCCGGATACCGTGCCGCTCGATCGTTTGGCGATGGCGACTGATCCGGGTGGCGACGGTCACATCAAAGCCGCTACGCAAGGCGGCTCGCGCCAAATGCAGGCGATGCGAGCAAAAGGACCAGTCTTCGTTGACCACAAACAGCAGCCGGGGGCGGGAAGTGTCCATCGGCGAATCCATTCGAGGGGACACAGAGGAAGCGGCCCGGACAAACAGAACGCGTCGCGCGGCCGATCCTAGCCGACTCTCCGGGTGGAAATCACAATCGAGGGTCGACTGTCGGATCAAAGGGAGTGGCTATATAGTCCAAAACCGCCGACCGAGGCAAGATGTCTCTGGGGGATCATCCGATCGCGGCTAGCACCTCTCGGTCGCAACGCAAGACGGGTGACGTTCTCGACCGATTCTTCGGGAGGATGTTTCGTCTCGCTCTGCTGAGGGGAACAAATGGTCGAGGTTCGGATCAGGGAAGACCGGTGCGCAGCTCGCGAAGTCTCGAACAGATTGCGTACCGAAGCTTTACATCTCCGGCCAAGCGGCCTTGACCACCGTCGCGGCCATCACGCTTTTTGGATTTGGCTCTTTGGTTCACAGATTTTTCCCATGACGTATGCGGTCACAGGATCGTTCCCTGACCTACTCGCCAGAAATACTCTTGAATTTTGACCGCAACCGTGCGATAAATCTTTTCGAACCGATCATCGGCGGCCGTTTTCAGCCGATTGATCGGACCGGACGGTTTGTGGTTGGATGTTCACTATGGCTGGGTTGAGTTCAGTCGCTTAAGTTCGGGACGTGGCGCAGTCTGGATAGCGCGCTTGACTGGGGGTCAAGAGGTCGCGGGTTCAAATCCCGCCGTCCCGACTGAGATGGAAAGAGCCCTCGATGTCCAAGACGGGACATCGAGGGCTCTTTCGTTGTGTCTCTTTTCACCACCCTGGCACCGAGCTAGATCGTCGCCGCCGGAGTGCCGCCGTCGCAGAGAGGGGGAGCGACGGAGGAGCTGTGCATCCCAGGCACTGGCCATCGGGATGCTTTGAGCCGCCTACCTGCTGGGCATCCTTCGCGTGGATATTAGGCAGCTCGGCGATTTCTTTCGAGCAGGATACTCTTGGGGGCCGGAAACACTGGCCACGACGGAAGGCTGTTCCCCGCAGTCATTTACCACGGTTCTTGCGTGGATGGTTCCTCTCGGAGGCTCGCTTTTGTCAGGTTCGGCACGCGATTTCCAACTGCCGGTCGAGGCGTCGCGAGGGGCTGCGACGGGGAGGCTTGCTCAAGCGGGAAACCTGTCGTAGAACCACCCATCCCTGGAACCTTCATGAACAATATCGAAAAGTTCAAAGCCGAAAAACATCCGTTGGATGTTTGGCCGGACCTCCTGTGCTATGCGGAAGAGAAACGCCCAGCCCGGCAAATTGATCCGTCGGACTTGGAACGGATAAAGTGGTACGGCTTCCTCCATCGGAAACGGGACAACCATCGGGGTCGCGACAGTTCGGACGCCTATATGGTCCGCATCCGGGTCACGGCCTGCGAACTGACGGCCCGAGCGGCTCGGGAAGTGGCCTACATCGCCTATCAGTTCGGTCACGAGATTGTCGACCTGACGACCCGCGGCAACATCCAGGTTCAGGGGCTGTCCATCGAGCACCTGCCGCTCATTTACGATCGGCTGCAGAGTGTCGGGCTCGATTCCCGGCAAACGGCTCACGACAATGTTCGAAATGTCTTTTGCCATCCGCTGAGCGGCGTGGACCCGCACGAGCTGATCGACACGCGCGAATTGTGTCGGGACATCGCCGGCTTGATCCTGGGCAGCCGCACCTATTCCGACCTGCCGCGGAAGTTCAACATTGCCGTCAGCGGTGCTGATCATCACAGCATCCACTATTGGACACAGGACATCAGCTTTTTGGCTTGCAGGTCGGACGACGACGAGGTCCTGTTCCAATTGCTGATCGGCGGCAAGCAAGGGCAACCGCCGGTGCTTGGCCAACACGTGCCCGTGCTGGTCGCTCCCGATCAGGTCCTTGACGTGACCCGGGCGCTTCTGGATTTGTTCCGCGCTCAGGGCGACCGCGAACGGCGGAAGTCCGCCCGTTTCGCGTGCCTCGTGGACCGGATCGGTATCTCCGGAGTGTTGGACTACCTGGAAAACCACTTGTCTTTTCCGTTACGTCCGGGCCTGAAGGAGCCGCAGCCACCGACCGGCTACGATGAGCTGGTCGGATGGTTCCGGCAGAAACAGCCAAACCTTTGGACGATGGGGTTGGCGATCCCGGTCGGACGGATGAGCTGGAAGCAGTTGGAAGGTGTCGCCCTGCTCAGCCAGAAGTGGGGCGATGGCACCCTGCGAACGACGTTCGACCAGGGGATCATGATCCCGAATATCCCGACGGGTTTCAAAGACGCGGCGGCGACGGCGGCGGCTGCGTGTGGCCTGAGTCCTTATTCTGATTCGCTGGTTCGGAACACGATCGCCTGCACGGGCAAGCAGTTTTGCAATATCGCCGTTACCGAATCCAAAGCTCATATGCTGAAGTTGATGGAGACGCTTCGTCAGCGCGGAGTGATGTTGCACGGTATCCGGATTCACATGAGCGGCTGTCCTTCCGGATGCGGTCTACACCACACGGCCGACATTGGTCTGAAAGGTGTCCGTGTGCGTCGGTTGCTCGGCACTCGCGAGGGATTTGACATCTACCTCGGTGGAGGAGTCGCCGGCCAGCTTCACACCGGTCTGCCGTACCGGCTCGGCGTGGACGTCGACCAGTTGCCCCAAGTGATCGAAGAGGTGGTGCGAGAGTATTATCAGAAGCACAAGGCGGGGCAATCCTTCAGTGCCTACTGGCGCGAAGTCTTGCGGCACCAGCAGGCGGACAAAGTGGGCGACGAAGACTACTGTCCGCCCACCTGGGTCTGCCAGCAATGCGAGTATCGTTTTCAGGCGGAGGACCCGCCGATCTTTTGTCCTGGCTGTGCGGGCCTGCGGCGCTACATGGCTCGGATTGATGAGACAGAGCCAACCGGGGAAAAAGTGACCGGCCCGGAGGACGTGTCTGCGCGTCCCGTCGACGCCGAAGGCTTCGCCTCGGTCGGTCCGCTGGATGCGATTCCCGATGGAACCGGCAAATTGGTCAGAGTCGCCGGCCAGGAAATCGCCTTGTTTCGCACAGGGCGCACGGTTTTCGCGCTGGAGAATCTCTGCCCGCATGCTGGTGGCTCGCTGGCCGAAGGGACTTTTCGCGACGGCGTGGTGACCTGTCCGCTGCACGACTGGTCGTTCGACGCGTGCACCGGCTGCAGCATCCGACCGGCGGGACGCGACGTGCAGCGGTATGCGGTGAAGATCGAAAACGAGACGGTTTACGTGCAGGTCGCGCCGGCCCGCGAGCCGGAGCAAGTTCACAGCCGTGATTCCGACGAACAAGCACACGCCGTCGCCGGTCCTCGTTCGGACGGTCCCAACTGCCGCGTCGGAGCGTGACCGAAAACGAAGAGACATTCGGTTAACACCGGGGGGCCGTGGAGGGGCTGGAGCCCCACTGCTGCTTCGTGACTTTTCGGCTCCGGCTTTTCTCTTCAGGCCCATCAAAGGTCGGACGCCGAACTTTCTTTTTCCCTTTTTCAAAGGGTAAACGTAATGCACGGGACGAATGCGGAAACAGCAAGAAATTCGGATTGGAAGCCCTTTCGCCTTGGGGCGTAGCTGTGGGGAGAGGAACAGCGTGAGCGGACTCCGCTCTGGGCCGCCTCCGGCGGCCATCCTCTCGCCGCGAAACGCGCGGGCGGGACTGAACTCTGCCGCTGCAGTAGCGTTGAGGTCACGCGGCCTTACCAGGAGACTCCACAATGAAGCCGGCCCCGCATTCTACGGATGGCAACAAAAGGTTTCGAAGATCGGCCATTTGATTTCGTGAGACCACGTGCTTCATGTCAGCGGCGCCTCTTCATTCCGCTCCGACGTAAACAGCATAAACTTTCGCATCGGCCGTTTCTGGAAAACGCACCTTCACGGCCAATGTGCGACGCTGCGGCAACTGGCTGGACCCTTGCGACGGCCATACGACTTCGCAATGCGTGCCTGGTTGGCTGACCCGTGCCGCAGACTCTCCAGAGAATCCGGGCAACGGCCGGGCAAGTTCGTCGAGCAGCTCGATGGTCAGCGGGGCAGCGGATGACACGTCGGCCGCGTTCACAAACAGTTTCATACGCCCCTCCGTCTCGAACGCCGAGGTGACAAAATGCGCCGCCGAGTTTGCCACTTTGCGCGATAGATACCCGAATCCGTCGCGCCGCATCGTGGCGAGACCGATTTCCATATTTCGCAGTTTTCCGCTGGTGTCCCAGTGTGAGTACCACATCATCGTTTTGTCACCGATGTTTACAAACGCGTGGCCTTGCAGCAGGGCCACACTGTCCCATTCCCCCTCGACACCGCGAGCAATGACCTTATGATCGGGAACAGGCTCGCGGAAATGAATGCCGTCGTTGCTGACGATCAGGCCCAGGTCCACCGTGACGCCGTGGTTCCACGATTCACCGGGCCGGGACTTCCTGGGAGCGTCGTGCCACATGCCGTAAAGCCCGACGATCACGTTGCCTCGATTCCAAAGGCCAGCGCCCATGTGCGTCTGTTGGCCGGCGATCGGCGGCGAAGTTAACTGGCCCGGCCGCGCAAAAGCCATCGCTTTGGCCCGAGACCAATGCTCGAAATCCGCCGAGCGATGGACGAGCATGACGCGCCCGATGTTCCTGCCGTCCATCCGCCAGGTCCAGGGCGAGATGAGTTGCCCGGTGGCGTAGTAGAAACGCCCAAAGCGATACAACCCCGACACCTCAAATCGTTCGCCCCCGGCGTTTATCGGCCGATCGCCGACGACTTTCCATCTGAAGCCGTCGGCACTCGTGGCGCAGACGAAAGCCGCCCACCGTCGTTCATCCGGGCCGATGCGGCTTCGACCGCCGCGCACGTCGCCGAACGGCGGATGGGCGATGTAAGCACACTTGTAGCGTCGCCGCGGATCAGGATCGTCAGGCTCGTAAATGACCGAAAGGAAATCGTTCACTTTCGCCAGCGACGGCACCTCGGATTCGATCAAACAGACATTGTTTTTCCGGTTCCCGTGCAGTTCGACAAGCCCCAACTCGGGCCGTCTCCAATTGACACCATCGTCGCTTTCGGCGTAGCACATGGGCCGCCACCAACCGGGCGCTTGTCCGTTCTTGATCTCGCTTTCGAACACACCGAGATACCACATGCGAAACTTGCCGCCGATGTGCAACACCGTGCCGTAGAGAATCGCGTGGCCATGGTCGGGCGCGCCTTGCGGTCCTCGGCGCAGCACCGGATTCGCCGGATGCTTCTTCGCCCGCACCATCGTGACTTTCAAATTGTTACGCCACGGAATGGCATGATCGTCAAAGGAGAAGAAAACCGCTTCGTTGACTTTTGGTCCGCCAGCGACCGATACCCGTCCCGGTGTCTTGAGGAGACGCCTGCTCCTCGCGCCGCCGGCCCCATCTCCAACGTTCGGCCGCAATGCGAAAAGGAGCAGTGAAAGAAAGAGGCAGAAAGTCAAAGGCCGCCGTGCGCGGAGCGTCCGCCGGGATTGTCGCTCGTGTGCGTTCATCGTCGATTTCGTCCGTTCGTGTTCTTGTTTCAGTTTGGCCGTCAGGAAGTCTTGCATACCGGAGTGGTCCGTCTGGCCGTAGCCCGCGTATTCAGATCTTACGCCCAGCGTGTGCCGAAACCCCGCCTCGGCCACGCGCCGATACCAAGCTCGCAGTTCGCAATTAGAATACGCGCTGTCGGTGATCTGCGTCGTGACTTGATCGTGATCGGTCCGACGCGTGCCGAGTGGATCGGGCGGGTACCGCTGAAATGCCGTCCGACAAAAGTCGCCATGCAGCTCCGGCCGGTATTCATCGACTGGTTTTCACATTCTCTTGGCATTCTCGAATTACCATTTCAGTTTATGATTCGGTTGCTGAACGGTCTGAACCGGTTCCCCAACGTTTTCGATTCGGGCTATCCGCCAACCGACGCATTGTATCAGCGCGCGACAGACCAAGGTGGTGAAACGGCTGTAGAACAGGAGCATGAGCATCATCCACCGAACGATTCTGCCTTTTTAGGACGGGCAGTGCCCACGGTACGGCTTAGGCCGTCCGGTGAGACTTTTTGGTCGCTTGTTCGTTTTTTTCGCTCGGTGGTTCCGCCCTGACGTTTCCCGGATCGCTCCCAGCGTGCGCCGCCGCAGGACGCAGACGTCTTCGCGCGGGTTGTCGGCCAGGCTTGTTGAAGAGTTCCCCGCTCCATTTCCTTCTTCATTTTTTCGGCTCATTTCGGGTTTCCGTGCCGCTCAGCTCTCACATGGCGACTCCACGTCTCCCTTCCGTCCCTCTTGCGGGTTCTCTACCCCGCAAACGACTGGCTCGGATGCCGGGCTCGGATGCGACGTTGCCGTTTGGAACTGCAATCGGCACAATGGGGAGGAAAGACGTTTGACGCTTCACGTCTGCCGATGCCGTCATCGGGAGGTGGCGGCTGCGACAAGGACGGGCCTTTGGATTCGCCTCGGAGAAAGGCTCGCAGCGCCTTCGAAGATGAGTACGAAACAGAAGGATTTTCGACGCAAGTTGTCAGAAAAAGGAGACGGACGATGCTGAAAGGGGTTCCCCCGGCTTTGTCGCCGGAGCTGATGACCGTTCTGATGAAGATGGGCCACGGCGATGAACTGGTTCTGGGAGACGGCAACTTCCCGGCCGACTCCAACGCTCAGCGCATCGTGCGAGCCGACGGACTGGACTTGCTAACGGTGCTGGACGCCGTCTTGAAGTTCCTGCCGATCGACACCTTTAGTGAAGAGGTGGCCATGGTCATGCAGCCGGTCGACAAGAACGCCCCTGAACCTCCCATCTGGAAAGAATTCCGCCGGCTACTGGAATTGCATGAAGGCCGGAAGGTGGAGCTGACCCGGGTCGAACGCTTTGCTTTTTATGAACGCGCCCGCAAGGCCTATGCCATTGTCGCGACCAGCGAAACGGCGTTGTATGCCAACTTGATCCTGAAAAAGGGCGTCGTTGCCCCGTAATCCCCGCTTGCTGGAATCCACGGCAGCGGGACGGCAAAAACCGTGCGGGACCGTTGGTCGGTCCCAATCGGTAACCGGGTGGTGGTAGGTCCCGAACTGGCCGTCGCCATCGAGACCCGGAAGGCAGCTTGTGACGAGGCCCTGAGGGGCCCCATCATCCACGATGGCTTCCTGGCTGCGCTTTCGCCCCCAGCGGTTCGATCTGCTGCAGCCGCTTGGTTTTCAACGCTCCGTAGCAGTCGGGCAGGTCGAAGTGCTTCAAAACGTCGGGCGGGAACGTCGAAAACGGCCAGTCGTAGAATTCCGATTCCGCGATCTCGGAGTAAGATCGCAGGGCGTTTTTCAGCGTCACTTGAACGACCCGGTCGCAAAGCACCGCCGCGAAAGTGGCTGGCAAAGCTCCCCAGCCTTTGCCCACCAAATGCACCTCACTATGGCCGACCGACGCCAACCAATCCAGAACGGTCAACACGTCGTGCGTTTTCTGGCCCACGTAAGGGCGGTCGAACATCAAGGACTGGGCCGAATAAAAATAGTCGCTGCCGTAAGGATTGTGAAACATGTTCAAGCCGCACGTATCCGGTTGCGATTCGCCAATCCCTCGGACGTCACACGCATAGAACGCGGATTGCGGCTCCGCCTTGATTAGTTCGCGCAGGAGCGGCTCCTCCCGCAACTCCGCATCACTCGATTGATGAGCGACGTAGAGAATCGCTCGTCGAATTCCCCGGAGCGGCCGCGAATAGTGACGCTCGTCGTACAGGCCGTACACGCAGGCCAAAATACCGGGCTCCGTTTGCACCAAATAGGGGACCGCATACCGCTTCGGGTACCGCCGGCCATACATCATTCGCAGAATCCGATAAGGCGGTGTCGCGGGCCGGCCCTCCGGCAGTCGCAGGACGCGCGGCAATAACTTTTTCAGCCTTTCCGGCGTAACGGTGCCGCGTTGCTTCGTCAGCCTTCGAGACGTTTCACGGGTGAAAGAAAAAACGGAACGGGAACCGAGCTGGCAAACCTGGCCGCGTGGGGCACACCAGAGCGTCTCGTCTTTCTCGATCACGAGCGGTGGCTCTGTTTCTGCCTTCGAAAGGCCTGTGGCGCGGTTGAACCATCGATACATGGCTTCGCGGTTCTCCTTGGAGTACCCGTGATAGGTCGGGCCGACGAATAAGGCAATGTTTTCTTCCGCTCCGAGCAGGCGATAGAGCCGCTTCAGCCGTTGGTAGGCCGCTTCGGTGCCGCGGACGTCGAAGAAGTCTTTTTCTTTGGCCAGAATGATCACGGGCTTGGGGGCCAGCGCGGCCAGGAAGTCTTCGTGGTCGAGCCCCAGTGCGAGCACCTTCGGCGGGCACTGTTCGATGTCGGCTGGCAATTCGTTCTCGAGGTTGCGCACAAACGATGTCACAAAGCACGACGGCGCGGCCACGCTCCAGCGCTGTTCGACCCCGCAGAGCCACGTGGTCATGGTGCCGCCGCCTGAGTTGCCCGTCACGCCGATTCGGTTCGGGTCCACCTCTTCGCGCGTGAGCAAGTAGTCCAGCGCGCGGATGCCGTCCCAAGCTCGCCAACTTCCGAAGAACTCACCGACCAGCAGTTGTTGGTTGCCCGCGTAAAGGTGCTCGCGCACGCCGACGCCGACGCGTGACTTCAAGTTCTCATCCGGGTATTGCAGCCGTTCGCCCTGGCCGATCGGGTCGTAGATCAACACGACGTAACCCAAGCGAGCCAACCCCTGCGCGAACGATTGATAAGCTTCGGCCGCTTTTCCATTTCGCGAGTGACCGCAGGTGCCGACCACGGCGGGAACGGGAAAGGAGCGGCCTTTCGGCACGTACAGGTTGGCTGTCACGAAAAAGTTTGGCCGGCTCTCGAACACCAGGTTTTCGATGCGGTATTGATCCCGCTCCACGACGCGCGTGATGCGCGGGTTCAGCGGCGTCCGCTCCGGGAAAGGTCCGAAAGCTTCGCGGATTCTTTTCCGGACGCTTTGGACGTACGCTTCGGCGTCGGCTTTGGTCGACAGTTTCGCCAACCGCTCCAGCCGGGACTGCTCAAACCGATGCACTTGCTCGACGAAATACTCCTGGACCATGTGCGGCATGCGGTGCAGCGGTTCCAGCGGCGGACGCTGCCGTCTGTTGGTCTTTTTTTGACTTTCGCTCGCTACGGCCGCGGTGCGCAGCCACGTTTGAGCAATCGAGACAGCCAGTGCATTCGCACCAGCGATCCCCAAAAAGTCTCGCCGCGAAATCGTCATGGATCGAACCTCCTGCTTATGGCTGTTTTGGGCGTGTGGTCTGGTGGGTGGCTCGCCGGTGGGGCATCAAATCCGCTTAACGTTGCGAGCGAATCAGATCACCGAACTGCGCCAAAAGATCGTACTTGCGCTGCCATGTCGTGTACATGAAGCCGCGAACGCCTCGGACATTTCGCGTGGCTCGCAACCAGCCCTTCACCTCCTCTAGGTTCGGTGCGTCATAGTAGCAGGACACCAGCGTCGCGAAGCCGTGGTCGGCGAAAAACCGCAGGCTCTCCGGACGCGGCCGGCCGCCCCAGACAGCGATCACCAAATCCTTCGGAACGTGGTTCCACACACCGGTGAAGTCGCCTTGAACCAAGTAGTAATCGCCGTGGGCATTGTGGTTCGGATCCAACATGTCGGACCAGATCAGAACCTGCATGTGCGGATTCACCTGGCGAAGAATCTGAACCTGGCGAGTGATGCAGCGTCCAAGTAACTCGGCCATGTTCGAGTTCGCGCAAGCCGCACAGGTGCCGCCCATCCGGATTTCATCCATGTTCAGCAAGACGCGACGAGGCTGCAGATGCTGGTTCAGCAGCTTCACTTCGTGTCGCAATATCTCGTAAAGCTCCGGCTCGGCCATGCACACCGTGACCTGCGAATCGTGCACCACCATCGGATGGTACCAGGTCACGCGCAGACGCTGTCCCTCGCGGATGCGACTTCCCGAGGTGAGTTTCAGAGTTGGAGCGGGCCGGTCGATCCGGTAGAAGTTAAACCGTGGATCCACCAGCGGCTTGAAGTCGCGCCCCTCCACGTAGATCGTGCCGTCTTCGCCCGTCACGATGACCGGCGTGCCCGGTCGTCGAAGCACGTTGATCGGCCCGACTTCCTCGATCGTCCAATCGTCGATCCAGAAGCGGCCCGACCGGCCACCCCAAAGGCCCGCATAAAGCCGAACACTGCGGAAGTTAAGGCTGTTGAACACCATCGTGACTTTCCGCCAATCCGCCGTGCTCGGAATGCGAAACGAACGTGGCGCCAAATTGCGCTGACCAGCCAAGACCAGAATCCGGAAGGCGTTCGCGGGTTGCACATTCTCTGTTTTCACCCACAAGCTGACGCGATAGCACCGATAGGGCCGCACCGAGATTTCTTGCATCACGCGGGCGTTGCCGGCTCGATGTGCCCGAAAGTTCTCAAAACGCAAAGACGCTCGGCCGGAATGCTTGACCTTCGTATCCGGAAAGCTGATCGTTCCCGGTTCGTCATGGAAGCGGAATTCCGCCATCCGATTCCTTTTGAATTCTTCGAATCCTCCGTTGGCGATCCGCACCTTGGGGTCCGGCACGTGGCGTGCTTCGCGGCCGTGAACAACAAACGTGGCATCTCGCACTGGTATGCCTTCGGCCAGATTGCGGTCGTGGGCCAGGTACTCGCCGCCGTAGCCGACCCCGTACGCCGCTGGGATGATTTCCAAGTGAAGCTGCTCGCATAAGGCCGCCAGCTTTCGCAAGCGCTGGAAGTATTCGGGCGGCTGCTTGCAAAGTCGCCCGAGGTTGGCCGACAACACGATGCCGTTGTATCCGTGTTGGGCCGCTGTGCGGAGCACCGGTTCGATCTGTTGAAGATGCTCGTCACTGCGGAGATTCCAGCCGAAAATCCAGACCAGCCGGTCGCGGTATTCCGCCTGGGCCGTCCCTGTCGCAAGACCGATCAACACCAGCAGACAACCTATCCGTCGTACCATGTCGATCTCCGTTGTTCGACTCTCGGTGGGCCCATCCGGTGAGGACCCACGATGGCTCTTTTCGATCGGGGCGAACGCCCTTCTATCATCCCCTTCCGGCAAGCGGATGCAAGCCGAGCGGGAAAAGAAGATGTCGGCTGTCGTTCGTTTGTGATGTGAACGTGTGCGCGAGCACGTTCCGCAGTCGCGCTCCATTTGACAGCGCCGTGCGCCACCGATAC
>JAADHY010000536.1 GCA_013151585.1 Planctomycetota bacterium | reverse complement strand
ATGCCCATTCGGTGTGATTCTTTGGGGTGTCCCAGTGCCCACTCGCGTCGCCCGCCGACAGAGCAGGAAGATGAGCGGTAGCTACCCGCATTCTAGCCCAACGAGTGCCTCTGTCAACATTTCCGGCGCGATTTGCGCGGTTCGACACGAAGCGTCTGACACAGTCGGCTCTTCCAATCTGAATGGTCTCAGGCTCCAAAACCAACCGATGTGTGACCGTTCGACCGTTGAGACACAGCGAAACACCGTGGCCGACGCTGCGAGCATCGGACCACCGGGAAACAGCCGTGAAACATTCGAACGAAGCCGGCAACTCCCTCCACGGCCACGTCACTCCCGCGGCCAGTCGGCACGGTCTCTTCCAACCCAGAAATGGTTGCGACGATCTCCCTTTTTCCCGATCGGTCGAAAAGAAGCTCCGAACGGCGAGTGAAGAGACCTCGTTCGGGACTTCGGCGGCCTCTCAACGCCGCTCTTGTTTCGCTTTCAGTCTCTGCCTGAGCGCGCTCCACGCCAGCGGGGCCGCGCGTCTTCCCGCTCAGGCGAATCGAAATTGCAAATCCAGCAAAACGGTCTTGACGTCCGTCGCAGAGAGGACGTCTCTTCGGATGCGGCGCGACGAGCAAACGAAGACAGGCGCTTCGGTCGCTTCTCGGCCGGGGGTGGGCAGGCGGCCGTGGCTCCCGCGGACGACCGAAGCGTCCAGACCAATCACGTCCATGTAGTACCGAAAACCCAACGCCTTTTGCAGCAACCGGCGAGCCATGCGCAGCTTCGGAAACCGCAAGGCGGGATCGAAGAACAGTTCCGTCGGGTCATAGCCCGGCTTTCGGTGGATGTCGACCGTCCTGGCGTAGTCGGGCGCCATCGCATCGTCCAGCCAAAAGTAATATGTGAACCAGCTTTCCGACGACGCCACAACCACCAGCTCGCCCGATCGCGGATGATCGAGTCCGAACCGTTCTTGGGCATCGCGGTCCAACACCAGATCGACGCCTTCGACCGAATGCAGCAATTTGGCGACTTTTCCGACGTCGGAGGGACTGTTGACGTAAACGTGGGCCACCTGATGATCAGCGACGGCGAAGGCACGTGACGCCCCGCAATCGAGCGTTTCCCAACCCAGAGGCTCGCGACGTACGCGGACATATCCGTGTTCGCGTAAAATGCGATTCAGATGGACCGGACGCCGAACCTCGGTAATCGCGTACTCCGACAAGATGACGATTTCGGCCCCGCGCTGCCGCGCCGCTTCGATCATTCGACCTGCTTCTGCGTCGACAAGTTTCAGGTCAGTCGCGATGCGGGGATCGCTCGGCCCCAGCCGCTGCAGGTTGTAGTCTAGATGCGGCAAGTACACGAGCGTCAGGGTGGGTGAGAACCGCCGCATGACCTCCAGAGTCGCCTCGGTGATCCAGCGGGTGCTTTGGATATCGGCGCCGGGCCCCCAAAACCGATGTAGAGGAAAGCGACCGAGTCGGCCCTGCAATTCGTCCCGCAATTCGGCGGGCTGCGTGTAGATATCGAAGATTTTTCGACCGTCGGCCGGGTAGCTTGGCCGAGGCGTCACCGACCACTCGACGTCAGCGTACATGTTGTACCACCAGAAAAGCTTGGCGGTCGTGTAGCTCGCGTCACGTTCTCGGCCGGCTTGGTAGAGACGTTGGCCGGACACAAGTCGGTTCGACTGCCGCCAGAAAAAAACCTCGGCTAGATCGCGAAAGTACCACCCGTTGCCCACGATCCCGTGATCGCGTGGCAAAAGGCCCGTCAGGAACGTTGATTGCACCGAGCAGGTGACGGCCGGCAAGACCGTGCCGATCGGACAGGCGAACCCGGATTGGGCCAGCTCGGCGATGTGACGGGTGTTCGGCCCGATCATGTCGAGCGTCAGACCGACGACATCGATGACGAGAAGCGGCTTGGCCATGACCGTTCGATCGGTGGTCCAACACAAAGCGTGGGATCAACCTTCCGGCGAAGCCGCTCCGCCGGGCGGCGTGAACCGAAACCGTTTGGACTGACGGAAAAACTCCAGCGGGTTATCGTACACGACCTGGCGGATCGTTTCCTCCGGATGCCCCCGGCGCCGCATCTCGGCGACGAAGTTCGGCACGGCGTCCGGGTTGGATGGCCCCCAGTCTGCCGCGGAATTCACCAGAATCCGCTCCGCACCATACATCTCGATGATATCGGCCGCCCGAGCCGGAGTGCATTTCGTGACCGGGTACAAAGTCAATCCACACCAGAAACCCGCGTCAAAAACATGGCGAACCGTGTGCTCTTCGGCATGATCGATCAGAACGTGCTCCGCCTTGATGTCGGAATGGCCCCGCAGCATGTCGAGTATCATGCGGGTGCCTTTGTACTTGTCTTGGAGGTGCGGCGTGTGGACGAGGACCAGTTCCCCTCGGTCGGCCGCCAGTTGTAAGTGCTCTTCGAACACCGTGCATTCATTCTTCGTGTTCTTGTTCAGTCCGATTTCGCCCAGCCCGAGCACATTCGGGCGATCCAAAAACTCGGGGATCAGTGCAATCACCTCGCGCGAAAGCGAGACGTTCTCCGCTTCTTTTGCGTTGATGCAGAGCCAGCAGTAGTGTTGCAGACCATACTGTTTCGCCCGATTCGGCTCGAACTCCGTCAATTGACGGAAGTAGTCCCGGAAGCCGTCGACGCTGCCCCGGTCGAACCCGGCCCAGAAAGCCGGCTCGCTGACCGCGACGCAGCCCATCCTCGCCATCCGCTCGTAATCGTCGGTCACCCGGGACACCATATGAACATGGGGATCGATGTAGTACATCACCCACTCCTAACGTCACGCACACTTCGGCACGACACCGCGGTTCGGGACGCGGCATGACCGCTTTCTCGAGTTGAAGTCTGCTGCAACTCTTTTCGTTTCGGCTGTGAGTAGCGAACTCGTCGCAATCTGCCTCCTGATCCGCCCCACCTTCCCGCTCGGACCTCAGCCAATCGCGATCCTACGGCTGGCGCCAATTCGGTTCGTACGGATCACTGAAAACCATCAAGACGCGCTCCGCTCGCCGCCCGTCTTCGCTAGCCAAGATTCGTAAGCTTTCGCGTATCTGAACCAGCCGGCCGTCATTCCGCACGCGCTCGGCCCCTTCCGCGCGATCGATACGATCCAAAGCAGCGGCAATATCGATCAATCGGGCGCGAATTTCCAAAAAATCGCGGTCAAGAACTTCCCGCGCGACCGATGCCATCGACATGATCAGCGTTCCTCCTCAGGCGCACTTGCCGTCGTACCTGCTTCTCCGTCCCTCCAGCGCGTGCGGCGACGCGTCCCTTCAATACATATTGCCTTCCGCCGCTCTCCGCTCCACTTCTCGCAACGGCAACCAGCCGCCGCACTCGACACCCGCACTCGTCGCGGTTCATGATCCTAACGTTTTGCGGACTCTTCGGTTACAACGGAGACACCGGAACCGGGCCGCCGGTCGTAGGCCCTCTTGTCCCGCAGGCGAAAGCCTCCCCTCTCAGTCTGTGCGGAGTCCTTCGGGAAATCAAGGGGTCGTGAGGATCTTGATGGGCATGACGACGGCAGGCACGTGAATCCAGAGACCACACAAGAGGAACGATATGCTATGAAAAGAAAGGGACCTGATCACCGCCGCGGTTTCGATCGTCCTCCCCGACGGTTGGTGAGTGGGACACGCTCCGCGGAGGGTGCAAAAGACCTCGCCGGACCGTGAGCAAGGCAAGTCGGTAACCATGCCTCGCTTACCCTGTCGGTGGGCGTGCCCCATGAACACTTCGGGACATTCAACGAAAGAATGGTGCGGAGGCGAAATGCCCCTCCCCGGCCGCTTGCGGCGGCGTTCCGGTCTCCTCCATGCAGGCGGGGGACGTCGTTATCTGCGGGTTGGGCCCATCCTTGGCCGCGGACAGCCTTTTCTCGTCGACATCAGGAGCCGACTCTGTGCCGGTGCCGGAACCGCTCAAGAAAACGTTTGACATGTTAGCCTGTACGACTGCTCCACAGGCGGTTGACGTGCTCGTTTATGCGTTGGACCAGGACGATCCGCTGGTTCGTTCTCTGGCGCTGGAAACGTTGCTTAAACGCCATACACCGCGCGGTCATGTTGAAGCGATCCGCCGTCTTAACTCCTTTCCGCCCGACTTGCGACAGAGACTTCACGAAGCGTGTTTAAGTCTGGAGCCGGCGATCAAACATGCTTTGACCTATGGGGATTCCGAACTGCGTCGAAACACGCTGGTGTTGCTGCGCGAGGCCGAATGCTTCGAATACCTGCCGTTGCTCATCGACGTCTTGCAAGAGTTCGAGGCCGACACGTATCCGGCCGCTCTGGAAACATTCCAGCATTTGGTGGAGCGTCTCTACCGCCTCCTGGACGGAGATGAAGCTTCATCCCTAGCCGAGGACCTCACGCGACGGGCCGACCTGGAAAAGATTCGATCGCGCGTGCTGGAGCACCTGCAGGTCGTCTGCGAGCAAAATCCGTCTCACCCCGATTTGGCCCGATTGATCGAAGCCATCTTGATCCTCGGCCATCGAAGTCACGACGCCGTCAAATTCATCCTTTGGCACTCGGAGCCAGCATGTCGCCGCGTCGCCGGGGACTTGCTTTTGACGAGCCGACATCCAGGTGTCATGCAATTGGTGCTGGATTTCATGGGGCGAAACTACCCGCACCCGAAAGTGTTCGAAGCATTGGCCCAACGCGACGATCCGGAGTTCATCCAGCATCTGTTGAAGTGGTTCCCGAAGCAATTGACGCGAGTTCAAGCGGCGAATTTCCGGCAGTTGGAACGCATTCGCTGGTTGGAGGACATGTATCGCATCGCGCTGGATCGGCTTCCGAACGAGTTGCACGGTTCTCTGGTTGCGTTGATCCGCGCATCAGGGATCCCTCAAGAAACGCGTTTGCGGTTGCTCGAGTGGATTCTGCGATACGGCAGCGCCGAAGGACGCGAGGCCGCAAGTGTCGTGTTGCCCCAGTTGAGCGAAGAAACAGCTCACGACATCATTCTGGCCGCTCTGGCAACCAATGACCCGGCCATCCAAGCGTGGGCGGCTCGTCAATTGCGCCGGCTGGGCGTGGCCAACTCGTTGGAGGTTTTGGTCGAGTTGCTGGATAGCCCTTCTCAAGAAGTTCGCGACGCCGCACGCCGTGAGTTGGATGACTTCGATTTGCACCGCATTCTCGATTTGTTCGAGCAGTGGGATCACGAAAGCTGCCGACGGGCCGGCCAGTTGATTCTGAAGATCGACCCGCAGGCAATCGAGAAGCTGCGGCAGGAGCTAGCGCATCCGGTTCAATGGCGGCGGATTCGAGCAGCTCATGCCGCTCAAGCTTTGGAACTCCACGGGCACGTCATCGACGACCTGATCGCGCTGCTCGGCGACCCTGCCGCGTTGGTCCGCCGGGTAGCCGTGGATGTTTTGGGCTCGGTGCAAAGCGACAAAGTGCTTCGCGCTTTGAAAAACCTGGTCAACGACCCCAGCCCCCGTGTGCGGGAGGCAGTGGCCCGAGCGGTCCGTCATCTCGCCGAGAAGGAAACAGTCTCCACCGCGACGCCGTGAGCTGCCGGAGAGGACCATGATCGAGTTTCTGTTAGCCAGCAATGGTCGAGCCGCTCTGGACTACATGCGACGTTCGGCTTCGCTACGGGAAAACTGGCCGCTTCTGGTCGCCTTTGCCCTCATCGCTTTCTTCTGGATCCTGCTCTACCTTTGGGACCAATTCCAGCGGCGACGGCGATCGCGTCCGCAGAAGGCGGAATCGCTTTTGCAGGAACTCTGCAAAGCTCACAAACTGTCCTATTTCGAGCAACAGCTTCTTGCCGAAGCAGCCGCTCAGCAAGGATTGAAGCATCCGGGCCAGCTCTTTGTCGACCGCCGCTTGTTGGCGGAGCTGGCCAAACCACCGAACCCGCACGCCGCCCGGCTGACCAAGCTGAGCGAGAAACTACTCGGGCCGGGCGAACCGACTTGAGCGGACGAATCGTGCGCGATGATGTGTGACGTATGACGAGATGGTAGCCCGACGCCCGAACGTCGCGGCCAGATCATGGCTTTACGGGCCGAAGCGCGTTATTCGGCGGAGCTTTCGCACCGCTTGGGCCACCTCGTCGATTACAGCGTCGACCTCCTGCTCGGTGTTGCCGCGTCCGAGGCCAAAACGTACGCTGGCGCGGCTGAGCGTTTCACTCAGCCCCATGGCTCGGAGCACGTGACTCGGCTCCGGTTCGGCCGTCGTACACGCCGATCCGGAGCTGACGGCCACACCCTTCAATTGAGCCATCAAGGCGTCTCCCTGCACACCTTCGAAGCTCACATTCAGATTTCCTGGTAATCGCTCGGTCGGGTGGCCATTCATGCGAATGCCGTCCAATTGAGCGCTCAGGCCGGTCCAAAGCCGATCGCGAAGCCACGCCAGCCGGGTGGCTTCCTCCGGCAGCGCGGCGGCCGCCAACTCACACGCTCGCCCAAACCCGACAACAAGGGGCACCGGCAAGGTGCCGCTCCGCAGACGGTTCTCGTGCCCACCTCCATCCAAGAGCGGCTCGATCCGAACGCGACCGGCTCCTTTTCGTACGATCAGCGCGCCCACGCCCTTTGGGCCGTACAGTTTATGGGCGCTGAGGCTGAGTAAATCGACCGGGAGTGTTTGCAGATCGATCGGAATGCGTCCGGCCGCCTGAGCCGCGTCACAATGCAGCGTCACCTGTTTGGCACGGCAGACGCGTCCGATTTCGCTGATCGGATTGATCGTTCCCACCTCGTTGTTGGCTAGCATGATCGAAACCAGCACCGTGTTGGGACGAATGGCTGCTGCGACCTGCTCGGGATCGACGCGGCCGTGTTCATCGACCGAAAGGACCGTGACCTGATAGCCGTCCCGCTGCAGTCGGCGAGCTGGATCCAGAACTGCTCGGTGCTCAGCCGCCGCCGTGACCAGATGGCTGCCCGGCCGGCTAGCCCGCATCACACCTTTCAGTGCGAGGTTGTTGGCTTCGGTGGCTCCGCTGGTAAAGATCACCTCGCGCGGCGAAGCATTCAGCAACGACGCGACTTGCCCGCGAGCCGCCTCGACAGCATCATACGCCTCCCACCCGTAGAGGTGATTCACGCTGGCTGCGTTGCCGAACTTCTCGGTGAAGTACGGCAGCATCGCGTCCAGCACCCGCGGGTCTACGGGCGTGGTGGCGTGGTGGTCCATGTAGATCGGACGTGATCTCATACCCGTTGCAGAACGGTCGATCGCCGACATCTGTTCGCTTTTCACTCCAGAGTCACGGGCGACTGAAAGCCTCGCGGCTTCAGAGCAAACACCCCGCAGGGAAGCCACGGCAGTACCGTTTCCGCCGTGCTGCCAAGCTGGCCCGGCACGTCCGAGCCGCGACCGGTTCCCATGACGACAAAATCGATCGAGT
>JAADHY010000361.1 GCA_013151585.1 Planctomycetota bacterium | reverse complement strand
CCACACACCCGACACCCCATTTCGGCAGCGTAGTCCAGGGTGATCTCGCCGTGGGCGAACCGAGCGCCGATGGCTTGGATCGTGCCGGTGTCTTCTGTCGGGGCGGTCGTCGACGGCAAAGTGACTCCACCCGGAACGATCAGCGCCGGCAAATCGTGCTGGGCGGCCAAGGCCATCATCATCGCCGGCAGACCTTTGTCACAAGTGGCTACACCGAGCACCGCTTTCCGTGTGGGCAGCGATCGAATCAGCCGCCGCAAAACGACGGCTGCGTCGTTGCGATAGGCCAAACTGTCCATCATGCCCGGCGTCCCCTGCGTCCGGCCGTCGCAGGGATCGCTGACAAACCCGGCAAACGGAATCCGGCCCAGCCGCCGGATCTCCTCGGCGGCCGCTCGCATCAGCCAACCGACTTCCCAATGTCCGGTGTGATATCCCAGCGCCACGGGTGTGCCATCTTCGGCTCGAATGCCGCCCTGCGTGCCCAGGATCAGCACCTGATCGCGGTCTAGTTCTTCCGGCGACCAGCCCATAGCCGCGTTCTGGGTCATACCAAATAAATCGCCGCTGGGCCGATTCAGTAACATTTGATCTGTCAGGGGCAATCGGCCCTCCGGGCCTGAGCCCTTGGTCTGCACATCGAAAATGTCCGATCGGGTTCCTTCTAGTAGATCGATTTCTTGCGAGCGCACCACGGTGCCTCCTCAGTGGATCAAGCGTCAGCGAAACGGACCGCGGCCCGTTGACGACCAGTGACCGACTGCCGGTCGACGTTCCGGGCTACGGTACAATTTCGCCGAAACGGTTTTCAAAGTCCACGCGGATCGGCAAAATACGCGGTCTGCAACCGCTAAACCGAATATAATTTCCTTGGAACTGCGAAAGGATTCCGTCTTGGTCCCAGCGGTCTGGCGAGCGGGGTGCTTGCCGGGAAGCGCGGAGGTGGCCGGAGCCTTCCGGCTGGGCGTTCCCGGGCAGAGTCTGGGACCGAGGGGACCGACGGAAAAGACGATTGCGGGCGACCTCGTCCCCCGCTCATGACCAATCACACCATTGCGGAGTAAGCTCCGATGATGCAATCGCCATTTTCACCTCCACCGCCTAGCGACGAAGACCCGCTGGACTTGATGGACGAGATCGAAGAACTGAAGCGGGAGAAGGACGCGACGATTCTGGCTCACTATTATGTGGACAGTGAGATCCAGGACGTGGCCGACTTCACCGGCGACAGTCTGAAACTGGCCCGCGATGCCGCCGGCGTGAAGACGTCGACGATCGTCTTCGCGGGCGTCCACTTCATGGCCGAGACGGCCAAGATGTTGAACCCGGAGAAGCGCGTCCTGCTGCCCGACTTGGAGGCCGGCTGCTCGCTCGCCGAAGCTTGCCAACCCGAAGACTTGGCGGCCTACCAACGCAAACTCCGGCAAGAGGGCCACGACATTACTACTGTGGCGTACATCAACACTTCGGCCGCGGTCAAGAGCCTGTGCGACTGGATCGTCACCAGCGGCAATGCGCGCGAAATCATCGAACGGCTTCCGGAAGACGCCGAAATCTTGTTTGTCCCCGATCAGCACTTGGGGCGGTACTTGATGGACGTCACCGGCCGCAAGATGTTCCTCTGGCCCGGTTCGTGCGTGGTCCACGAGATTTTCAGCGTGCAGGACTTGTTGAAAGCCAAACGTGCGCACCCCGACAGCATCGTGATCGCCCACCCCGAATGCCCTCAGAACATCCTGGAACACAGCGATTTCATCGGCGGTACGGAAAAGATGCGCCGTTACGTCATGTCGATCGAAAAACCGACAACCTTCCTCGTCGCGACCGAAGCGAACATGATCTACCCGCTCCGGAAAAGTGCCCCTCAGCACACGTATATTCCCGTACCGGGTATCATGGAATCGACAGGCGAAACGTGCGCGTGCAACCGCTGTCCGTATATGGCCCGCAACACGCTCGTCGCCGTTCGCGACTGTCTGAAAAAGGGCGAACCGGAAATCCGCTGGCAGCCATATTTTGACAAAGCGCGCGACGTCGTGGCCAAGAGTCTGCTGAATTAGCCGGGGCCCGTCTGTTCAAACGCCCGACAGCACTTAAGTGAACGCCAAGCCGTGTTGGCATCCAGGACAAGGACACTTTGATCATGCAGCGACGCCAGTTCTTGCGGTCGGCGGTTGTGGGGGCGGGAGCTATTTTCGGCGGACATCTGACCGGTTCAGCGGCGGCGGGACCGAAGGCGGAGTCGTCACTGACAGACGGCCTTACACTGGCCCACAAGCTGCCGCGCTGGCGCGGTTTCAATCTGATGGAAAAAATCCTCGCGGACAGCATCATGCGGGTCCATGCCGACCCAATGCCGGGTAACCAGCCCTACCGCGAGCAGGACTTCGAGTGGATCGCCGAGCTGGGCTTCAATTTCGTCCGCCTGCCCATGGATTATCACTGCTGGGCTGACCCGGACGATCCCTACCGACTCCGCGAAAAGACGCTTCGCGAGATCGACCAAGCCGTGGAATGGGGGCGCCAGTACGGGATTCACGTCAGCCTCAATATGCATTACGCGCCGGGCTATCGCGTCAACCGCACATTAGAGCCGAGCCTTTGGCTGGACGAGGAGCGACAGAACTTGTTCTGTCACTATTGGACCGAATTTGCGAAGCGTTATCGCGACATTCCTTCCACACAGCTCAGTTTTGACTTGGTCAACGAGCCGGGGCGCATCAAACCGGGCGTCTCCGTGACCGAGGCCATGTGCGAAAAGCTCTACCGCAAGGCCATCGCTGCCGTCCGCCACGAAGACCCGGCCCGACTGATTCTGATCGAGGGACCGCTGTGGTCCAAAAAGCCGTTGTTCGCCATGGCGGACGCTCAGGTGGCTCAGAGCGTGCACTGTTACCAGCCGCGAGTGTTGACACATTATGGGGCGGCGTGGATTCCAAAAGGCAAGCAGCGCGATTGGCCGCTCCCCGCTTGGCCAACCCAGTACCGGGGTCAACGGTTCGATCGTTCCTGGTTGGAAAACACTTTCTTCGGGCCGTGGAAGCGACTTGCCGCCAAAGGGGTAGCAATTCATGTCGGCGAATGGGGTATCCTGGACACGGTGCCGCATGACATCGCTCTGGCATGGATGCGCGATTGTTTGGAATTTTTCCAGAAACAAGGCTGGGGCTGGGCGTTGTGGAACTTTCGCGGCGAGCATGGCTTCGGCGTCCTCGACACCCATCGAACTGATGTCAAGTACGAGAACTTCCATGGCCATCGGCTGGACCGCAAAATGGTCGAGCTATTGCGATCATATTGAGCGGTGAGACCCAGCAGGCTTGCATAATGATCGGCAAGTGTTTGGTGGAAAACCCCGAGCTGTTTCCTACAAGCGTACGGGAGCAGGGATATTGGTTGGATGGCCACGAAAAGCCGAACGCTCGGCTTTCCCGGCTGCTTGCGTTGGCCCGGTGTGCCGCGTCCCACGAGGTCTGCACAATGCGGCCCGGCGCGGTGCTGCCCTCCCCGATCGGTTCGGCTGATGCGGTCCGGAACGGCTTGCTTCTGCTCAGTTATGGCGTTCGCACCGAGGTGACGCCGCGGGAGTGCGACTGCAGCCCCATGTTTCGGCGGCTGTTCGAGTGTCTGGAATGCAGCAGCTTGACAGGAATGACATGAGCCTTTCCGAATTTGACCCGGAAGATGAGGCCGCCTTGGGCGCCTGTTCGGTCGTTTAAGGGGTGTCCGGAGGCGTCAACGAATTGCGGGGCGGCCAGAAAAGTCGCCTTTGATTTGCCGTACAACGAACTCGACGGAACGGCTTTCCCCGTCGAGAATTGGTCGTTGCTGTCGGTGCAGAGCCTCGAAGAGCCTGATGGCGATCGGTGCCGCTTGAAACAAGGCTGCGGTTCCTTCCTTGCCAGCACAGGACGAACATAAAACAGGTCTGCGGAGCGAAAATGATTCGATTAGGGACGCGTACGATGGATAGTTTCGAGAAACAAGTGATCGTGAGCGACGGGCACTTGCAGGTGGCGGTCACGCAAGGCGGGTCGCCGGCGGATCACGATCCGGCGAGGTGTTTGCCAGGCGGCTTGAGGCTGGCGGCGCTCGGAGTCTCGGCATTGGCGGTGATTGTGGCCTCTCTGGGCGCGGTGTTGGCCGAGGAGCCGAAACGGGAGGGACAGGAGAGCTCGGCGACACAGGCACAGGCTGCGGACGAATCGTGGGAAGTGCTCTATCTGGGTGGCAGCCGGGCTGGCTACGGACGCAGCACCTCGCGATGGGTCAAACGAGACGGGCAGAAGCAGCTCGTCTCCGAAGAAGAGGTCTTCATGACGATCAAGCGGTTCGGTCAGGAACTGAAGATTCAGCGGCTTTTGCGAACGGAAGAAACGGAATACGGCCGGCTGATCCGCTTCGTGTTTGTGATGAAGAATCCACCCGCCACGACGACTCGCAGCGTCGGCACACTCCGTCGCCGAATCGATGGCTCGTACGAGCTGGAAGTCGAAACGACCGTTGGCGGTCGCCGGTCCCGGTCGACGCTCCGGTGGGAAAACGACGCCCGCTCCCCCGCCTACCAGGACCGTCTGTTGGAACAAAACCCGCTCAAGCCGGGCGACAAACGCTCCTTCAAGACCTTCGTTCCTGAACTCTTGAAGTTCACAGACGTGAAGCTCGTCGCCTACGACTATCGTCCCGTCAAATTGCTGGACGGCCAGACCCGCCGGGCGTTGAAAGTGCGCGTCACCCAATCGATCTTGCCCACGGTTGCGACCGATATGTATCTGGACGAGCAGGGCGAAACGCTCAAGACAGAAACCGACCTGCTCGGCATGAAGATGATCAGCTACACGGTGCCGAAGGAGGTGGCGCTGGAGAAGATTGCCGGGGCGGAGTTGGACTTGGCACTCGATACACTGGTTCGTGTCGCTCCGATTCGTGAGCCCGACCGGGCCCGACAAATCGTCTACCGCATTCGTATCCCGGAAGATGATCCTGCTCGGTACTTGCTGGAAGGACCGACGCAGCATGTCGTCCGAGTTGCACCGGACACCGTCGAACTGACGGTTCGTCGACTGCCGGTGCCGAGTCGGGCCCGCATCGGCCGGATCGACCGCGAGTACACTTCGGAGACCCAATACTTGCAATTGTCTGACCCGCGGGTCCAAGAGCACGCGCGCCGAGCAGCCGGAAATGTGACCGATCCGGGCTTGATCGCCTTACGCATGGAGAAATACGTCCACGAAAAGCTGACGAACAAGAACTTTTCGACCATGATGGCGTCGGCCGCCGAGGTCGCCGAAAAGTTGGAGGGAGATTGCACAGAGCACGCCGTACTGCTGGCCGCGCTGCTGAGGGTAAAACGGATTCCATCGCGCGTCGCGGTGGGGTTGGTCTACGTGGAAAGCCTGCAAGCTTTCGGCGGCCACATGTGGACCGAGGCGTATCTAAACGGCCAATGGGTGCCCTTGGACGCCACGCTGGGCAAGGGGGGCACCGGTCCGACCCACATCAAGCTGGCCGTCTCCAGTCTGGCCGACGAGGCCCCCTCGCCGGTGAACGCTTTCTTGCCGCTGATGAACGTGCTGGGGAAGATTCAGATTGAGGTGGTGAAGGTCGAGCCGTAACGGTCGGGGCGACCGCGTGGCGGCGAGCGACCGCCGCCATTGCCCGTTTTTTCCATGATGGGCCTTGTAAAAGTTACCAATTGTAAGTTTTTCAGCGATGGCCTCCGAAAGCCTTGACGTGCGCCGGAAAAGGATCCGCCCTGCGTATCGCTCGTCCTGCCAATAAGTTGCGGCATGCTTGCGGCTCGATCGCGGGCTGCGGGGTCGATTTCGGCACGCCAGATGCATTACCCGAGCCGACGAGAGAGAGAATCTTCCCACCGGCCCTTTGGAGAGGGGGCCACATCCCACCTCACTTTCCCACCTCAAACTTCACACCCCACTTCGAGCCGAAAGGATGGTTGGCGTCCTGACGGCTTTTTTTGTTGGCCGACCCCGCGGTCCGATGGGCGCAGCTTCCTTAGCGGACTCATGTCCGCAACCTATGCACTCGCCAATCGGTCGTTTACACTCAACCAATAGTAACAAGACGAAACCAACGGTCGGACGGGGCGAATCAGGAGGCACACTACGATGAGAGGCAACCACGCTTGGCTCGCGGCCTCGTTGGTGACGGGGCTGGTCCTCACCGCGCCGGAGGTCAGTCGCAAGACCGCTCAGGCCGAACCGGCCGCTCGGCAGGCGAAACAGCTTCTGGCCGTGAGCGGCGTTCGAGGCGGTTTGGTGGTGCACGTCGGGTGCGGCGACGGGCATCTGACCGCTGCCTTGCATGTGAACGACCGTTATCTGGTCCAAGGACTGGACGTGGATCCGAAGGCCGTCGCCGGGGCTCGCCAACACATCCGGTCGCTCGGACTTTACGGTCCCGTCTCTGCCGTGCGCTTCGACGGGCGACGGTTGCCTTATGTTGATGAGCTGGTGAATCTACTTGTGGTGGAACGGCCGGGCGAGTTGTCTCGCGACGAAATGCTGCGAGTGCTCGCGCCGGGCGGCGTTTTGTGTGTTCGTCGCGAGGGACGCTGGCAGAGAACGGTCAAGCCGTGGCCGGAAGACATCGACCAGTGGACTCATTACCTGCACGACGCGTCAAACAACGCGGTGGCTCGTGATCGGCGGCTGGGCCCGCCGCGCCGCTTGAAATGGACCTGCGGGCCTCTTTGGACGCGCAGCCACGAATTTACCTCGAGCCTGGTCGCGATGGTCTCGGGCGGCGGGCGGATTTTCTACGTTTTCGACGAAGGGCTGACGAGCCTGACCAACGCCCCCTTGCCGGATCGGTGGGTGTTGATCGCGCGAGATGCGTTCAACGGGGTACTCCTCTGGAAGCGGCCGCTGCCCAGTTGGGGCCCCAAGCAGTGGGGCCGTTCAGCGCTTCGGAGCATTCCGCCGACGGTTCCGCGGCGGCTGGTCGTGGAAGGCGACCGCGTCTTCATGACGCTTGCGTACGACGCGCCGGTCTCCATCCTCGACGCCGCGACCGGTGAAGTGCTCAGCACGCTGCCCGAAAGCGAAGGTACCGAAGAGCTTCGCTGTGTGACCGGTGTCCTGCTGCTTTGCAAGCCTAACCGCGAACTGATTGCCATCGACGCCGGCACCAACCAGCGACTTTGGGAAGTGAAGGGGAAGATTCAACGGGTCGCCACCGCGGCTACTCCCAAGCGGGTTTTTTACCAGGACGGTTCGGTGCTGGTCTGCCGCGGACTTAGGGACGGCCGCGAGCAGTGGCGGACCTCCATCGGCCGAGCGGCGTCGCTGGTTGTGGTTCACGGGGATCGCCTGATCGTGTTAGGTGGAAAAACGCTCCAGGCGTTCGATGCGGACTCAGGACAAAAACTTTGGTCGGTGGCCGCGCGCCCGGCAAGACCGGAGCTGTTCGTTG
>JAADHY010000037.1 GCA_013151585.1 Planctomycetota bacterium | reverse complement strand
CAAGTACGCGCCTCCTGAGCAATGGATCCGCACGTTGGGCAAGCTGATCGTCAAATGCCACGTCAAGGATTTCAAGCTGAATCCGGACGGTCACGGCGGGAAGTTTGTCAACATCCGCGACGGCAGCGTCAATTGGCCGGTGGTCCGTCGAGCGCTGGAGCAGGTGGGCTATAACGGCTGGATGACGATCGAAGGCAGCGGTGGATTGTCGATGCAGGAACGCAGCCGCCGTTTGGACTTGATCATCGCAGGCAAGTAGCCCGCCGATTGGTGCTTTCCGTCAGTTCGTCTGGTCGGGGCGGTCAGCGGGAGCCTCAGAGCCGGGGCTTCCTGCGATCGCTCCGTAGGGGACGTACTCCAGCATTTCGCAGTCCCACGGTCCATCGACGCGGTACCGGACGCCGCGCCAGTCAACGACGCGTACGAAGGCGGCGGCCACGGCTGCGAACAGACAGAGGATTTGGGTCAAAACCACGGCTCCGGGCAACTTGAGCCACGTCTTCCAATTCAGGCAGCTCGTCGCCGCCCCGAAGCCCGACCGGTCCAAAACGTCGCGGTCCAGCACCCGGAGCATCGCAAGCAGGAAGAAGACTTGAGCGGCCAGTGCACCGAGAGCCAGCGCCGCGGCGTCCCATCGCCCATACCAAAGAGCGAAGGGCGCGAACACCAACGGCGCGATGGTCGCCAGCCCCGCCAGCACCACGATACTCACCACAGCCGGATACCGGGCGTGGTACACCTGGGTCCAAAAGAATTGCCGGACCAAGAAGCGAAAGCAGCCGGCCAGGTCGGTTTCCTCGCGGTTAAGCACGATCAGTTCGGGCACGAACTTCACGTCGAGACCGATCTTTTGCAGGATTTCGCCCACGTGGGCGTCCTCGACCATGGCCCGCTCCCAACGCTGAGGCAGCCCGGACCGCTCGATGTCCGCCGTGCGCAGAGCAATCGCTCCGCTCCAGGGGATCTTGTACATCCACATATAAACCGCGGCAGAGACGTTCCAGAGATAGCGAACCAGCGATCCCCATCGGCCTTTCGGCGGCGCGAACCAGCGGTTGCCCAGCGTGGATCCGACTTTCGGGTCTTGCAGCGCGACGACCATCTGTCGCAGCCAATGGGGCGGCACGATCCCGTCCGACGCGCAGAAAGCGATGATCTCGCTTCGCTCCTTCACCTCCTCGAGGAATTGCAACACAGCGCTGCACAGCAGACTGCAGCGAGGCCGCTTCGTCACCAGCTCGCGAACGAAGACGTTCGGTGCCTCCATGTTTTCTAAGGCGTCATGCACCGCCACCCAGCCCGGATCCTCGCTGCTATCGACGATGATCCAGAAGTCAAATTTCGGATAGTCTTGCCGAAGCACGCTGTGGATGGCTTGCCGGAGCATCGGGTCAGCTCCGCGCAGAGGCATCAGCACGGACACGTGCGGTGGGTCCTCCCGCAACGACGCCGCCTCACATCGATTCTTTCGGGACGCGTTCAAATACGCCAGCGCCGCGCCGATCCGAACTGCGGTCAGCACGATCAACACTACGGCGATTCCAACAGCGCATGTGGTCACGCCCGCCTCCTTTCCCGCATCCGGTGCGTTGGGATGAGACGGTACTCCGTAGCCGTCTCACACGAAAACCTTAAGTTCCTGCGAGTCATCGCCAGCAGAATCTGCAATGGAACTTGTTCTCTTGCTCTGCGGAAGACTTCAGCATCACCGGGCGCCGCGGGCGTACCGACCGCACGCGATTCCCGTCGATGCCTTCTCGTGTCGGCGATCACGCCACGCGGATTGCAAAAAGTGATACTTCGAACAATCGAATTTCTCAACCCCGATCGCACCCGGCTCGGATTCGTGGTCAGAAGCTGGGCAGACCACACAAAGTGATCGGGTGCGTCGATGGATTGAGCACATTCTTCGCCGCTTGTCGGACGCCGGAAGCAGGGGCTGTCAGCTCGTGGACCGCCCATGAGAACTTAGTTCGCGGCAGAACGAAGCAGAAGCGATCTCCGAGGCCCAACGCTCCGCAGAGAGACAATTAGCTTCGATTGCTCAGCGTTTGTGAACGAAATCCTTCAAAACTTCTGACAGCGGGTCGCGGTCTTCAGCCGAAAAGCCGACATGGCTGTGCTGACGCCAGCCCTCGGCGTATTCCCAGCCTGCCTGACCGGAAAGGCGGGCTACTTCGGCGCTGGCCTGACGCATGCTCTCCAGGTAGTCGTCCAGCCCTTGTGTCTCATCGAGCCATTGCCGCTGGCTTTCGTGGCAACCGAGCATCTTTAGCTTGACGTCGATCACGCTGGTCACGTTCACGAACAGGTCTGGGACGACCAGCGTGCGCATCCCGTCGCGATTCAAGTGCGGCTGAGCGTGATACAGGTACACGTCCTGGTCCGTCGCTGCGCGAGGCGGATCGCTGCGGTAGTGCCGCATCCCGCGGCTGAAGCAAGCCGTCACAACTAGCCGAGCCGTGTTGGTATGGTCCTCCATGTAGTCGTTGAGCGAAGGCAGCAGCACGATATCCGGGCGTACCTCGCGAATGACGGCGCTCATTTGCCGCAGCAACTTATCTTCGTAGAAAATCATCAGATCGTCACAGATCGGCGGATGATAGACGGCGCCGAGCACCGCCGCGGAGCGTTCCGCTTCTTGGCGGCGGATGCGCGTGATTTCTTCTTCCGGCAGTTCGTTGCTGTCCAGGTTGCTTCGAGACACGTTCATCATGTGCGTTTCGAAGCCCGCCTGAGCCAACAGCGCCAGCGTGCCAGCCATATTGAACTCAACATCATCCGGATGAGCGCCAATTGCAAACGCAATTCGTGATGCAGTCATGGTGATCGTCCTTGCTAGCGCGACGGGACTCCCGCTCACTTGAGCAGAACCGTGAAGCCTGCCTGCTCAAAGTGGTGGTCGGTGGTCAGCGCAGCGGTTATCCCCTGGTCGGTCATCACGGCGAACGAGATACAATCGGTGAGGGACCAGTCTTTGTCGGGTCGGCGGGCAAAAAGCTCCACCCCCTTTTCGAACCACTCTTGCGTCGGCTCCACGATAACAGCGTCGTTGTCGCTTTGCATGTCCTCCAGCAACGAAACAAACAACGAACGGTTCGCCCCACGGGCCAAGAAGTTCGCCAGCTCAGTCAAAACCCATGCGGTGGTCACCATCCGGCCGGCGAAGCGTGCCGTGTATTCGGCTGCGACCGCAGGAGTACTCATCCTTCGGGTTCACGAGGGCAAGGTAGTATGATGTGTCGGCGAAAACCGCGTTCATCGCTTTGCAGTGCCGTACAAATAATGGTCATGGTTTCGCGCCGCGTCGGCCGGCAACCCAACAGCCTTTCCGACGTGCTTAAGCAGCTTTTGTCCGAGAGTGGCCCGGCGCTCACGTGGTTCCGCCTGTTGCGTTGGTATGTCGATGATTTCGACGCGCACTTTCGCCCCTTCGGGCAACCTGACCGTGTCGTCGAGAACCACGACCCCGTTCTTCACATGGCCTTGGTAAACCATCACCAAGCCTCCTTTACCGCTCGCTGTTCCACTCACCGATGGCTCTTCCATTCTATCATCGCACGATGCGAAAAGACATCTTGCTCGGTCGGCTTCTGGCGCGGTGTTGTCGATTTTGGACGGCCGAAACGTTACAGTCATGAAAAATAGCGAAGGGGGCGAACGGACGTCTCGCGGACTCCCGTGCGACGAATCCAAATGGATCACATGTAGAGGGGAGAGCCTGCCATGAAGAAACTCATCGCGCTGCTTCTGGTTCTGTTCTTCGCGCCCGCAGCGGCTCGGACCGAGACGGCTCAGGAGTTGCTCGGCCAAGCGGGTGTTTCTTTGGGATTGATCGTGCACGTGGGCTGCGGCAGCGGAGCGATGACGGCGGAACTGCTCGTCAACGACCATTGCCTGGTGCAGGGGCTGGACGCCGATGCGGAAAACATTCGCAAAGCGCGCGAGCTAGCTCTGTCTCGCGGTCTTTCCGGAAAGCTGACTTTCGACCAGCTCGACCCGAGCGGCCAGTTGCCTTACATCGACAATTTGGTGAATCTGGTCGTGGCCGAGCAGCTTGGGCCGGTGCCTCTCTCGGAAGTGGTGCGCGTATTGCGGCCAGGCGGTGTGGCTTTGATTAAACAACAAGGCCGGTGGACGAAGAAAGTCAAGCCGTGGCCGGAAGAGCTGGACGAGTGGACGCACTATCTGCACGACCCGCAAGGCACGGCACTGTCTCACGACCGGGCGGTCGGGCATCCGCGCGGCCTGCAATGGACAGGCGGCCCTTTATGGGCGCGAAGCCACGAGCACACGGCCAGTTTGCAGGCGATGGTGTCGGCGGCCGGCCGCGTCTTCTATGTGTTTGACGAAGGGCCGACCGAGTCGATCCAGTTGCCGCCGAAGTTCATGCTCACGGCGCGCGACGCGTTCAACGGCGTGGTCCTTTGGAAACGGCCGCTGCACGACTGGTTCAATCCGCTGTTTCCGCTGAAGAGCGGGCCCGGTTGGATGCCGCGTCGGCTGGTGGCTGTCGGCGACCGTGTCTACATCGCGCCGGGGATCGGCCAAGAGTTGCTTTGCTTGGACGCGGCCACCGGCAAACAGATCCGCGCATTTCCGGGCACCGCTACAACATTCGAAGTTCTTGTGTCAGACGGTCTGGTGTTCGCGGCCGTCGATCCCGATCGGACGCTCTGCGACTACCGACAGGAGAACGCCAACTGTTGGAAAGAACGGGAACGGGCCAGCAAGCGATGGGGCTGGTATCGCGACCGAGGTCAGCGATTGCTCAAGGTCTTCCGAGCTGACGACGGAAAACTGCTCTGGCAACGCGAGATGCCGGTGACACCAATGACGCTCACCGCCGACAGCCGCATGGTGTGCTTCCACGATGGGCAGGCCGTGATCGCCTTGGACCGCCAGAACGGCCAGATGCTCTGGAAGACCAACACGCTGGAAATGGACCTGGTTCCAACCGGCTACAGCGGCCCGCGATTGGTGCTTTACGAAGACAAGGTGCTTTTCTCTCCCAAAGGGCATATTTTTGCCCTGGACGCGTACACCGGTCAGGTCCTTTGGACGGTCAAGAACAAACCGCGTTCCGGCCACTACAGCCTGGAAGACTTCTACGTGATGGGCGATCGCATCTGGGTCTTGGGACGGCCGAACAACGGGGTCTTTGTCGCTTACAGCCTGCAGGATGGTCGCAAACTGGAGCAGCATCGCAATCCGATCCAATCGTTCTACATCCACCAGCGCTGTTATCCTGGACGAGCGACCGAGCGATTCCTGCTGCCGCCGATGATGGGCGTCATGCTCTATGACCTCGAAACGGATCAATGGTTCAACAACCACTGGGTACGAGGCGGCTGCTTCTATGGCCTGATGCCGGCCAACGGCATGATCTACGTTCCGCCGCACGCGTGCGCGTGTTACTACCAGTCGAAGCTGAACGGCTTCAACGCGCTCAGTTCGGTCGCTCAGTCGGCCGAGGCACCGCCCGCGGCGCAGCGGCTGACGAAAGGCCCCGCTTATGGTGTGTGGAAGGAGCAGTCCAAGCCGTCCGGCGCCGAATGGCCGACTTTCCGACACGACAACCTGCGCAGCGGTTACGCGCGGACTGACGTCGCCGCGGACCTCGAGCCTGTCTGGAAAAAGGATTTCGGCGTCAAGCTCAGCCAGCCGGTCGTCGCCGACGGAAAGCTGCTCATCACCGCCGTCGATCGACATACGGTTTATGCACTGGACGCCAAATCGGGACGCGAACTGTGGCACTTCGTCGCCGGTGGACGGGTCAATTCGCCGCCAACGTTGTATCATGGCCTCGCTTTCTTCGGCTGCGCGGACGGCAACGTCTACGCGCTGGATGCGGCCGATGGTCGGTTGGCATGGCGGTTCCAAGCGGCTCCGAACGCGCGGAAGCTGGTTTCGTACGGCCAGTTGGAGTCGGTCTGGCCGCTGTTCGGCAGTGTGCTGATTCAGGACGGCAAACTTTACTGCGTGGCTGGCCGCAGTCTGTTTCTGGACGGCGGTCTGCGTCTGCTCATCCTGGATCCCAAGACCGGCAAGCTGATCTTCGAAAACGTGATGGACCGTCACGTGCCGGGCAAGGACAAACTGGTCGACGATTTGCTGATGGGCAAGCACATGCCCGTCGCTCAACCCGACATCCTTTCCAGCGACGGCCAATACGTCTACATGAAATCGCAGACTTTCACGCTTGATGGTCATCGGGTTCGCATCCGACCGCAACGACCGGACACGCAGTACGACGAAGAGGTGCATTTGTTCTCACCAATTTCGTTCCTCGACGACGCCTGGCATCAGCGCACATACTGGATCTATGGACGCGCCGCGGGCGAGGGGTGGGCGGAATTCCAGTTTCCCTTCAAACGCGTGCCGTGCGGAAGGATTCTGTGCTTCGATGAGAACAACGCTTACGCCTATGCTCGTGACCCCGAGCTGATGTGCAACACGTCGGTCAGCGAGTATCGGCTGTACTGCGCCGACAAATTCCCCGCAAGGAAAGTCGGCATCCCTCGGCTGGAAGGCAAGTGGATCAAAGGCCGCTATCCGACCGACAACCCGCTGGCTCCGAATTCGGTCGACTGGAAGCGGCTGTCGCAGTTGCCGATGGAGAAGCTGACGGCGCTAAACTATCACTGGGTCCACGAAGAGCCGGAGGTCATTGCCAAAGCGATGGTCCTGGCTAACGAACGGTTGTTCGTGGCCGGGCCGAAGGACGTGGCCGACGAAAAAGCCCTGTGGGGACGGTCGAACGAAAAAGTTTTCCAGGAAAAAATGGCCGAGCAGCTTGCGTGGCTGAACGGGGAGCACGGAGGAATCCTTCAAGTGCTCTCCAAGAAAGACGGCTCAAAGCTGGCGGAATATCGACTGGAAGATGTGCCGGCCTTCGACGGGATGATCGCCGCCAACGGCCGCCTGTTCCTCGTAATGCGCCACGGCAGTCTGGTGTGCTACGCCGGCCCGTAACGGCTGACTTGTTCTGGGCCGGTTTCCTGACCGGCCCAGCGGCGTGACCGAAGGTCTCCGCGAAGGATGCGACCGGAGACCTATCGGCCGAGTCGGTGTCGCGGTCGGGAGACCGCGACACAGCGGGGGGGGATCCACCTAGCCTGTGACATCCGGCAGATGTCACCCACTTGGCGTCATGCGCACGCACTGCAAGTCGAGCTTACAGCCGCCAGTCCTCGCTAGTGACCAGTTTCCACGTGTCGCCGCCGTCGGGGGACATCATCAGGGCCCGTCGCGAGCCGGGATGATCGTTGCGGTAGAACCAGTGCGTCGACCAATAGTCATAGGAAAGAAACAGCCGGCCTCGTCGGTCGATGGTCAGCCGGTGATAGAAAACGCTGTATTCGGAGAAGGCGGCCACGATCAGTACCCGCGGCGGTTCCCACGGCTGACCCGGTCGCTTGCGCTGATAGGCCAGTGTGGCATGCGTGGCCAGCGGATGCG
>JAADHY010000758.1 GCA_013151585.1 Planctomycetota bacterium | reverse complement strand
CGGACACTGAGTTCCAGGACGCGGTCGACAGCCACCGCGACCGAAGCTTTGGCGACGGAGCGCTGGTGTCGGTACATCTTGGCCGATACCGCACCTTCGCGGAACCCCTGGATGCGAATTTCCGTATCGGGCGGCTCCAAAAAGCGAACGCGCAGCTCGTCCACTGTGGTCAGGTCATCGCGTGCGGATCTGGCTGTGTCGATGCGAATGAACAACGTGTTCTCGTCAAAACCGAAGTCGATTTCGCGGATCAACCCCGCCGAAACCATGGTCATGGTGCCGCGTTCACTGCCGCTGACGTACCGTCCTGCGTTGACCCATTCGAAGTACTTTTTCTGGCCGTCGACCTGGACCGGCAGGAAGGCCGTCGGCTGTGTGTGGATGGCCCGGCGGCCGCCCCGGCAAATCGGCCGACTCAATTCGGGAGGCGCCGGCTGGCCGAGCAGCTCGTAGACGTTCTGCAAGTGGCGACGAAAAAGCTGATCAAACAGGGCGTCCTGCGCGGAGGAATGATCGTCGCCGAACCACCAATACCAGTCGCTGCCCTCGGCGATGTAAATCTCTCGCCAAGCCTGTTCCAGCTTTCCCGCATCCGCCTGGCCTTCCGCTTCCGCCCGTTTCAAGAACTCGCGAGTGCGGTGCAGCAGGTCCCAAGCGGTGTTGTCCTCGTCATGGCCGATCCAGATGGCGAAGTTGTGCGAGATCCAGCTCCCGGCAAATAGTTGGCCGATTCGGTCGGTGGCCGGGTGCTTTTCCAGGTAGTCGCTGACTCGGACCGGCTGGATCNNNCGCGGCGAGCCGCTTCCTGGTAGAGAGTTCGAAGGAACTGGACGCCGCCGTCGGGGTAGTACTCCCAACAGTTCTCGCCGTCCAAAATGATCGGGACCAAGGCCGGCCGGCCCGCATTCTGACTTTCTACCGCCCGCCCGATCGACTCCACGCGTCCGAGCAAATCGTTGGCTGCGTAAACAGGATCACTTCGCTGATACTGAAAACCGATCAGATCGCTCAGCGCGTGATCGCGGAAGATGATCTGCAGTTGATGCGAACCGTCGCTGACTCGCCACGGGCGATACAACATCTCCGGATGTCGGATATGACCGTGTTCGTCTCGCGAGACCCAGCCGTTGGTCGATTGGGCCAGAATCTCCTCGTCCGTAGCGATCCATTGGATGCCGACCTCGGCGATGGGCGCGATAATCTGCTGCGACACCGATCCCTCCGAAGGCCACATCCCTTGCGGGTGCGTGCCGAAGACGGAGGAATGAAACTCGATCGCTCGTTCGAGGTGCCAGCGTGCGTCTTCCGGATACGGGTCCAGGAACTTCGGCAGATTGCAGCCGGGCATGGCCTGCCGAGCGGACCGCTTATCCCAAAGCAGCGGCAGGATGGGATGATAAAACGGCGTCGTCGTCAGCTCCACCTGCCCCCCTTCGGCCAGCTCTCGGTGCAACGGAACGACGCGCCGCAGAATCTCCAATTGTTTGTCCAGGAGCCATTGTTTTTCGTCTTCCGTCCAGAATTGGCCTTTGTCCCGAAACTCGGCCAACTCTGCGTCGACTTCGAAAGCCAGCGAGTGGATCCAAGTCAGATTGCTCCAGACCTGTAGGTCGCGAATGTCCCGCTCGGAAAACCGCCGCAACGCCTTCTTGGCGGAATCAATGCCAACGCCCCGCTTCAGGTAGAGCTCGTAGTACCGCGGGTGCGGGCGGATCATGTTCTCCACGTTCGCCATGAAAAAATGATCGAGCAAGTAGCAGTCGTCCTTGGATAGCCCGTCGGCCGGCATGCGGGAAACGTCCAGATGACGGTCCTTGAGCGTTCCGTCGGCATACCGTTGAATCTGTAAAACCAGGCTGGGCACCAAGTTGATCGTGCAGCGGAATTCCGGTACTTCTTTGATGTGCAGGGCCATCCCGTAATAGTCCTTGGTCCCGTGCAGACGGACCCACGGCATCAGGTTTTCGCCCCGCACATCATCCGGGTAGTAGGGCTGGTGTTGGTGCCAGAATAGAGCCAGCGAAACGGGCTGCATCGGTTGATCCGGAGTCCTTTCACAGATTCATTTGGCCGCCAAAAGGACCTTTTGCGGCGAATCGTCAGCCGGCTGCTCACCGGTTGACCCGTCCTTGTGTGATCGGGAGCTGTGCGATTGGTATATGAGCCAAAAGCGAGTGTCCAGCCGCCGGGGTTTTAGAGCCAGACAGTCTCCCCGCCAGACGGCAACCGTCTGACCGGTCAATCCGGCCGATAACCGCGTTTTCTCAGCGCCCGCTCATAGACCGCGACGTATTCTAACGCACTGCGGCGCCATGACCAATCCTGACGCATCCCATTTTGTATCAATTGGTTCCAAAGCTCCTTGTCGCGGAAAGCGGCCACCGCGGCGCACACTCTGTCATACATGCATCGGCCGTGTACTCGTCGAAGCTGAAACCATTTGCCCGGTTCGCCTGAATGTTTTCGGGCGTCGCATCGATGACGGTGTCGGCCAGCCCTCCGACGGCCCGCACCACCGGTACGGTTCCGTACAATTGGGAGTACATCTGGTTCAGCCCGCAGGGCTCGTAACGGCTCGGCATCAGATAAGAATCGGCCCCCCCTTCGATCAGATGGGCCAGAGCGTCATCAAACCCGATCATGACACCGACTTTTTCGGGGTGTCGCCGAGCCAGTTCCGTCAGAGCCGCCTCGTACTGGTAGTCCCCTGTGCCCAGGAAGACCATCTGTAAGTCCAAGCGACACAAGGCCTCTGCGCATCCGATGATCAAATCAAAACCCTTCTGGTCGGTGATCCGCGAGACCATGCCAAACAAAGGCACGTCGCGGCGCTGCGGCAAAGAAAACCGACTTTGCAGCACCTCTTTACAAGCAGCCTTTCCCTCTGAGACTGTCGAAACATCGTAACGGCGCGGCAGGTAGGGATCGGTCCGCGGGTTCCAAACGTCCGTATCCACTCCGTTCAAAATGCCAACCAAATCTTCCGCCCGAGAACGCAGAACTCCATCCATGCCGCACCCGAATTCGGGCTTTTGAATCTCGCGGGCATAGGTCGGGCTGACTGTCGTGATGATGTCCGCGAAAACCACACCCGTCTTCAGGAGACTCAACTTGCCCCAAAACTCCATCTGCTCCCAATTGAAGTATTTCCAATCCAGCCCTGTCAGCTCCATTTCCCAGCGGGGAAAGTTGCCTTGGAACGCCAAATTGTGAATCGTGAAAATCGAGGCGGTCTGCGAGAAGCGAAGCTGCGAGCGGTACTCGATCTGAAGCAAAGCCGGGATCAGCCCCGTCTGCCAATCATTGGCATGGACGATGTGAGGCCGGATCTGCAGAGCCCGGGCATTCAAGCACGGCGCGGCTGAAAAATACGAAGCGCGCACAGTTGTCCGCGTAGTCGGCATCGCCGACGCGGTACAGCCCCTGCCGGTCAAAAAACTCGGACTGCCGGATCAGCAACACCCGCAAGTTCGATTGGTTTGTTTGGTCTTCCAGGACTTCGCCGTTAACCGTCCGGTCGCCGACGGGCACGTGGACCCAGCGCCCGGTCGATTCGATCTGCTCGCAACTGGGAGGTAGCGCTCGCGGATAGAAGGGCACGACCAGGATCGTTTCATGGCCCAGACGAGCCAGAGCTTTGCTGAGCGCGGCGGAGACGTCAGCCAGACCGCCCGTTTTGGAGTACGGGACGGCTTCGGAGCTGGCGCAGGATCCTCATGAGCGCTCACCCTCGCTGGACATGTGGTCGTTCAGCCGACCGCTCCGCGTGAAACCGGCGCGGTTGAATTGCCCTTCCGAGTTCGCGAATCATCCGGGCAAGCCCGGACAGCCACGCTACAACGTACCACGCCGCCAGCGTTTTGCAACGAACTCGGCAGCGTGCACCGCCGGCCGTCGTCGAACCATCCGCACATGCCGGCAAAGTCCCCGCCTCTTGCCGCGTTGGAACGGCTTCCGCGAAGCGTCCTAGCCGCCCGCACCGTTGGTTGACCGCGACTTTGCCGCTCCCCTATCATCGTGCGTCCGTCGTCGTTCCCTCGCCCGGAAGATTCGTGACTCGTGCCGGAGTTTGCCAACGTTTGGCGAATTGTCCGGACGGGTGGCCGAACTCGGACGGACCGACTTTCAGTTAGTTCCCGGCTCGGATGGGCCTCGCAAAACCGATGCCGGGGAGTGAATAACCCGGTCCAAAAGTTTCTACGCAAACTTCGAGAAGATCGCCGCAAAACAATGACTTCCGTTCGTACCCGATTCGCCCCAAGTCCGACCGGCTATATGCACATCGGAGGCATGCGCACGGCCCTGTTCAACTGGCTGTGGGCGCGGCACAATGGGGGACAATTCATTTTGCGAATCGACGATACCGATCGGCAGCGGAACGTCGAGGAAGCGTTGGAACCGATTCTGCGGGCATTTCGCTGGTTGGAACTGGATTGGGATGAAGGGCCGGAAGTCGGCGGACCATACGGTCCGTATTTTCAGTCGCAGCGGGGTGAGCTGTATCGGCAGGCTGTTGACCGGCTTCTGGCGGAGGGAAAAGCTTTTAGAGATTTTGACCCGCCGGACTTGGTGCGGGCAGACCGCGAAGCGGCTCAAAGGGCAGGGCGGCCTTTTCTGAATGTGCGACGGTCGCTCGACCTGAGCCCCGCCCAGATCGAACAGTATCTGGGCGAAGGTCGCCCTTACGTGGTTCGCTTTCTGATCCCTCGTGACCAGACGGTAGCCATCGACGACGTCGTGCGCGGTCATGTCGAGTGGGACTGTA
>JAADHY010000653.1 GCA_013151585.1 Planctomycetota bacterium | reverse complement strand
CGACACGGATTTGGCCGTCTTCTGCCTCACCCAGCGTGACCGGACTGGAGCCGGTCTGGTCGCTCCAAGTGAAGTGTTCGCTGATTTCGATGTTCTGTTTGGCGCCGCGTGGAATAGTCACCACAAAATGGTGCTGGCTCTCCCGCGGGTCGAACCCGAAGGAGCGGTCGATTCGCTTGAGCAACAGTTCGGTTTTGGAGGCCATGGTTGCTTCGCGCTTGGAAAACAATTCCCGGCGGATCCGGGACGCGACGGAGCCCGCCCCTCCGGAGGACGCGACAAAGCGCGTCGCTCCTATTGTTTCACTTCGCCGGCGTTTAAAACCGTTTTTTCGTCGGCGACCCAGTCCAACAGGTCTTGTGCCAATTCGAAACGGAGCGAGGTCACCTCTAATTTGACCTGCCCATCGCCTTGGATGCTGCGCAATGTTTGCAGGCATTGGTCGAGCTGGTCGGCAGTAAGGCGTTTGCGTTCGAACATGGTCAGCTCGACCCACTCTTGCACACCGGGATCACCGCCGATAGTGATCGCGACACCCACGGGCGTGGCCTTGTACTTTTTGATCCGTTCGAGGAGTTCGTAGGTCTCCCGAGTTGTCTCGGCGCGGTGCTTTCGCGTCCAAGTAGCCGGGCGCCGTGGGTCGATCTCTGGCTGCTCGCTTTCCCAATTGACGGTGATGTGTTCCACTTCGGATTCCACGCCGTCCCGCTCGGCGTAAGCCAGCACCAGGGTGGTGTTGCCCGAGGCCGGCTTCGGGATGGGAAAGGGGCCTTCGTAGGTGGCACCGGCCACCTTCGGGTCGGAACCGTCCGTGGTGTACCGGATGGTGGCAGGCGGGGCCGCGCGCAGCTCCATGTGCTTTTCTGCCCCTTTCTGGAAGAGGCCGTATTTCAGGCTAATCCTGTTAGTCCAAGTGTAGGGTTCGCCAGTTTCGTGAACGCCTTTAGAGTCGACAGCTAGGAAAGAAACTCGCAACTGGGCAGTTTCGAACGTTTGCCCTTCAAGCTTCGCCGACGCCGTCGTCGCGCTGGCACCGAAGTCGTAATACACCGTGTCGCCGTGGACCGGCGTGATGCGCAAAACGACTTTTCCGGTGTCGTCATCGCGGGACTGCTCCTTGACGATCACGGCCGTTTTAGGCTGAGGGAAGGGACCTTTGTCGACGAAGTCGCCATTCTCGCGCCAGATATCGCGGCTCAGACACTCGGTTTTCAAGTGGTCCAGCGCGTCCGGTCGATGCCACTGCCATTTGGGATTGGTGGCGGCCCGCCGCTTGATCTCGCTCCATCGCATCGCTTGCTGGGTGAATAGCCGCTGTTCACATTTTTTCCGAAACGTCTGGCTAGAGACGTCGTCGGTGAATTTCATTTTGGAACGCAGCACGTCGATAACCTGATCTTCGCCGTTGTACTTGTTGCCTTCGAACTTCATTAGAAAATCAACGCTCGCCAGCCCGGACTCGGTGGGGTACCAGAGCGTGGTAAACGTTTCACGCACGGCGGAGTGGAAGTTCTGCTGGATCTTGTCGCTGAGGTTCTTAGCCTGGACGACCTGGGGATCGTTTTCTGGCAGATTGTCTTGCTGCTGTTCTTCCAGAATGTGCTCGATGGCCCGCAATTGCTTGCCGACCTGAATCAGTTGATCGTAGGTATCTTTGCTGCCGGTGAGAAATGCAATTCGGTTTTTCCAGGTCAACTGTTCGTAAAAGTCTTGAAGCTCAGGGTTGAGAGATGGCCCCGGGTAGGGTTGTGTGATGACCAGGGTGACTGCATCGCGCTCTACTTCGATCTCGTTGACAGGAGGGAGAATCTGCAGCTTTTGGTAGCACCATCGCTTGGTCGGAACGAAAAGCTGGTCGAGCCGGTTGCGTAACTCCTTGATGGCCTGCTCGGGAAGATAGCTTTTCTGAAGGTCGGCCAGTTTGGCGTTCAGATTCTGGACGTTTTTAAAAAAGAGCTTCCCATCACGCGTGCTGTGCAAGTACCAAGCGGCGGTAGCAAGCTTTTCCAGTACGTCTCCTTTCAGACGCGAGATGTCGCGTCCCGGCTCGCACAGGTACGCAACCAACTCAGGGATCGACAGGCCGACTACCGCGTTCGGCACATTGGCTAGGGAGGACATAAGTAGGAGCTTGCAGGCATCGGTGGCGTCGCGGGATCCGAGATTCGCGTCCATGATTTCCGCCACCGCGTTGCCCTCAGACGCAATATCGTGGGCAATGGCGTTGTCGAGAGTGCTGTTGATCTGAGCGATTTCCGCGCGAATCTCGTGATCGTTCAGGTCGATATCGTGGGCCGCGATCAAGTATTTGCGGTGGGCTTCCTCGGTCTGCCAGAGCCGCGATGTCACGATTCGCATCAGACGGATCAAGCCTCGCGTCTGCTGGTAACCCGGATTCTCGCGGAATCTAGCGTACAGGTCCCGGATTCCCGGATGAAACGGATAGGAAGAGACAATACGACTCGCAAATTCCTCCGGGGATTCGCCTGTGATCGACATTTGCCTGGCTGCCCGGATGGATTTTGCATAAGCAAGGGCGACCTCGTTGATCTGGTCCTCGCCAGGAAGCTCCTTGAAGATGCGTTTGCGCAGGATGTGGTAGAACTCGTCGGAGTTCAGGCGGACCGGTTCCAGCGTCATTGCCGTGCGGTGCGTTTCCTTCTCCAGATCGTCCAAGACGCCGGCAAGCTGCGCACTGCCCTGTTGGTACGCTGCTGCAAGATCCGTGAGGACAAGGCACACTTGTGCGCAGGCCGGACGTCCCAAGGCGACCAGCAGGTTCGACAAAGCCGTGGCCGTCACTTGAGCCAAGTCGGAATTCCCCACGGGAATCGAACGGGCATTCTCGAAATAAGGTGGCAACTCGTCGAGCAGTATCAGCACGCGCTGGCCGGCGAACAGGTTCTCCCAGGCTTTCTGTCCAGGGGCTTGAAGCGGCGAGTAACAGTCTTTGAAGTGCTCTTTTTTCTCAAGCTGCTCGGCCAACGCGCCCCAGATCCCAAGCGGCGCATTCGATTCCCGTCCGGAAAACGCGACCACCTTCACGGGCCCAAGAGACGGATCAGGCTGGTAGAAAGCGCCCATCACCGGCCCGCGGTGCTCGGGATGCCGAGCCAAGAGCCCGAGGGCGAGCAAGTTGTGCGTCTTGCCGCCGCCCATGGCTTGCCGCAGCTTGAATACGCTCTGTTCACTTTTGCCTTCGAGTCGCCGGAAAGCGTGTTCAAGCAGCGTCCGCATCCCCTCGGTGATGTGGTTCTCTTCGAAGAACTCCGCTGGCCGAATCCGGCCGTCGATCAAATCAGTCAAGTCAAGGACCGTGTCCCGCTTTTGAGCGTCGAAGACGCTGTCGCGAGGAACGCAGAGCTCTTGAAGCGATTTCATGGCAATCCTACCAGCCCCAATCGTTCGATACCCCAAAAAGAGTGTTGCAGAATCTTCTCCACACCAGACTACGAAGATCACGCCTCTTGCCTGTTTCGCTGTGCGCCCGACAGGTGGGACAGGCGCCGTGTCTGGGAGCGCCGGTGCGGCCGCGACACTCGCCCCAACCCCACCGAACGGCGAGGCATGTCCAACATCCTAGTATCGGCTACGTTAGCAATAGGCAACGACCGCCCTTCGTTCTGGGCACACCAGCGAACCGGTACGTGCTTGACCTGATAGTTATTCTGACACAGCCTTCGGACGCTCGCAACGATCGTCCAAATCCGACCAGTACTCAGCACGATAGATGGAGAAACAACTCAGAGCTGATTCGGCGCCCGGAAACGAGAAAACGTCACCCATTGCGAGTGCAATTCCTCACGTCCGAAGACGGATGGCGTAGGGCAAGGTCACGGGCGCGATCCGTTCAGAATCCACGGCAGGATGAGCCGGCTGGCGTGTCCGGCGCCGTGGTGGATGGTTTGATGGGCGACGCGGAGTTCCGCGTCGGCGTTCTGGTCCGCTGCGGTGTTGTGGTTCCGGTCGTAGTTGGGGAAGTCGGAGCTGGTCACATTGAGCCGGATGCGGTGGCCGGGCAGGAAGGCGTTCGAGGTGGCGCTCATCCGGATCGTGTATTCGTAAACCCGGCCCGGTTCGATCAGCTCAGGCCGGTCCAGGCCGTTGCGGTAGCGTGCGCGGACCATGCCCATGGAGACGTCGCGGGCCAGGCCGTCGGGGGCAACGTCGATCAGGCGAACGAAGAAGTCCGTGTCCGGTGCGGATGACGCGGCATAGAGTTCGACCACCGGGTTGCCCGTGACCTCCACTCGCTCCTTCAGCGGTTCGGTCTGGTAGACCAAGATGTCCTTGCGGTTCGCTAGCGGCCGCTGGTCCGTTGGTTTGACAAACAGGGCGGGGCCGTAAAGCGACGGTACCGGGTCGCGCGGGTCGTAGTCGTAAGAGTCCGAACCCGGTTCGGCGGCGGCCACTAGCCGGCCGTCGCCTGTCGGCGTGTTGGCTTGGCCGCCGCTGGTCAAGTACAGTGTCCTCGGCCGAGCTCGCCGGAGCGGCCATTCCGGCTCGTCCCTCCAGCGGTTGTCGCCCATGACGAAGATGCGGTACGAGGCCATGCGGTCGATGCCGGTCGGCTTGCCTTTCAACCAAAAGTCGAACCAGCGGATTTGCAGGCCGACGCGGTCCAGCACTGCTTCCGGGCCGAAGTCGATGTTGCCGTAGCGGCGTCGGCCGAGCCCGGCGTGGCTCCACGGGCCGACGATCGTGCGGGAACCTTTGCGGGCCGCGTCAGTCGCCGCCTCGCGGCGCATCACGCGGTCCAGCAGCAAGTCGCCGTTGCAGTGGTCGTACCAGCCGATGACGTTCAGGTTCGGCACGGTGATGTGCTTGATCCCTTCGTCGAGCTTCCACGGGTCGGTATGTGGGTTGCGGAGCCAGTATTTAACCGCTTCCGTCTCATCTTCGAACGCTTCGCGCGGCAGCTCCAGCCACGGCAGGAAGTAGAGCCATTTCTTCCATTCGCCCGCGCTCCACCGTTTGCGGGCCTCGGCTGGGGTGTGCGTGCCGGGCCGGTGCGCTCGGCGACGCAAGTCGGGCGTCATGCTCGTGACCCACCAGTGCAGGCGCCGGCCGGGCCGGATCGTGCCAGGGCCTTCCAGATCGGTGTAGCGAGCCGGGATGCTGAAGGCAGCCATCGCCTTCAAAGCCGGCGGACGCAGCGGAGCCAGCCGCCACTGCAAGAACGCGTTGTAGGAGGCGCCGAACGTGCCCACCTTGCCGCTGGAACCCGGCAGTCGAGCCGCCCACTGGACCGTGTCGTAGCCGTCTTCCGCGTCGTGGGTTTTGAAACGCAAGAACGATTCCCATTGGCCGTCCGACGCATAGCGTCCTCGCGCATCCTGGCAGACGACAATGTAGCCCGCCTTGACGAACCGGTCGAAGCGCCGGCCTTTCTTGTTGTACGGGGTCCGTATCACCAGGACGGGATAAGGCCCTTCGCCGTCCGGCCGGAAGACGTCTGCGCGCAGCACCGTGCCGTCGCGCATCGCCACCGGCACGTCCCGCTGGACGGTCACGCCCAATTCGCCTGTTGCCGCCGCACCGCTGAGCAAGAAAGCAAGAACTATGCCGAACATGTTTCGTGCTCCGTGCGCTCAGACTGATCCCAACATGGATTCGAAACGGATTCGCAAACACTTCCCATCAGAGGCGGAATCGAGGTGGGCTTTTCGGGGCTCGTTTTCCGTTCGTTCCGTCGATCCGGTTCGCCCTGTCGCATTCGCAAGTCCGAGCTTCCCGTTCGGAGAGTTCGTCCAATCGTTTCCGCCGGCGCTATCATAGCTCGGCGGGAATCCGGGTTACAGGGGACACCTCACCTCAGGAGAGGTCCGCTCATTTGTTGCAAACGTTTCGCTCAGAAGCTTACAATGGTATAGATCCGTCAAATGATTCTCCCGCGGTGGAAACGGCATCGATCTTTGCTCCCGTCAGCACGACTGGTCTCCTCAACAATTCTGGAAGGCAATATCGGTGGACGAGATCGTAGCGGCTGAGCCGGCAACTGAGGTGTCGGCGGAAGTGATCGAGTTTGTCCGTCGTGTGCGCGAGCGTGTGGGCACGGTCGTCGTCGGACAGGATGTGGTGGTCGAGCGGATGCTGGTGGCGTTGCTTTCGGGCGGGCATCTGCTGTTGCAGGGTGTGCCGGGGCTGGCCAAGACGCTGCTGGTCCACGTGTTGGCTCGGTCGATCGACCTCGATTTCGCTCGCATTCAATTCACAATTGATCTTTTGCCGTCGGACATCATCGGTTCGGAGGTCCTGGACCAGCGAACGATGGAGTTCCAGACGCGCAAAGGGCCGATCTTCACGAACCTGCTGCTGGCCGATGAAATCAACCGGGCGGCGCCGAAAGTGCAAAGCGCGCTTCTCGAAGCGATGCAAGAGCGAAAGGTGACGATCGGCGAGCAGAGTTTTCCCCTGCCGGCGCCGTTTTTGGTCATTGCGACGCAGAACCCGGTGGAGCAGAGCGGAACATTCGAGTTGCCCGAAGCGCAACTCGATCGGTTCATGCTGTGTCACCGGCTGGACTATCCCCGGCGTGACGAGGAACGGGAGATTCTGCGGCGGCACATGCAGCTTGGCATTGAGCGGCGAGACGGCGGCGCGGTGGCGCGGACCGAATTCGACGTGGTCAGTCGCGAGCCCGTGGGTACGCGCGAAGAGCTGGTCGCCACGATGGAAGCGGTGCAGCAGGTCTACGTGAGCGAGACGTTCGTCGAACACGTGGTCGAGCTGGTGAAGCAGACACGCCGGCATCCGGACATTGAGCTGGGCGCCAGCCCGCGGGCGGGCTTGGCGTTGGTCAACGCTGCTCGGGCGCGTGCCTTGATTCACGGCCGGGCCTACGTCGTGCCGGACGATCTGTTCGCGCTGGCCGAAGACGTCTTGCTGCATCGCATGCGGCTGACCTACGAAGCGCTGGCCGATGGCAAGACAGGGACGGACGTATTGCAGGAAATCCTGCTGGAGTTCGGCTTGTAACGGCGGACTCAATCCTGAGCAGCCGAATCGACAACCCGACCAGGAGACCGTGCCGTGGAGGGTTATCTGGAAAAGTGCGATCCCCTGGATTGGCGGCGGTTCCTGATCGCTGTGAAGCGGTTAGCCGATTCGCTCAGTTATGGCACCGATGCTTCGCCGTTCCTGGGAGCCGGGATCGAGTACGTGCAATCGCGACCGTATCAATGGGGCGATCCGGTCCGGGCGATCGACTGGCGGGTGACCGCGCGGGCCTCGAAGGTCTACATCAAAGAATACGAAGCCCCGAAACGCATGCCCTGCTACCTGTTGGTCGATACGTCGGCGTCCATGACGATTTCGTCGGCCGTGCCGAGCAAGTACGCTTTGGCGGTTTATCTGGCAGGCGGTCTGGCTTATGCGTGTCTGGAGCGGATCAGCCCGGTGGGCGTGGTCGCCGTCGGGGGGCGGCCGCTGGTCGTGCGGCCCAGCCTGTCGCGCGAGCGGATTCTACAGTGGCTGTATCAGCTCCGCCATTTCCGTTACGACGAGCCCACGACGCTGGGACAAAGGATCGGCGAGTTGGCTGCCAGTCTGTTCCACCGTGTCCTGGTGATCGTGCTCAGCGATATGCACGACCGCGATGGCTTGCCGGCACTGAAACGGCTGGCTCAGTTGCACGACGTCGCCGTGCTGCAGTTGCGTGATCCCGCCGAACGTGGATTGCGGGGCTGCGGGTTCCTTCGGGCGCGCGAGGCCGAAACCGCCAGGACGTTCGTCACTCACGGGCGACGGCAGCAGTTGGATCAAGAAGCTCTGCAAAGAGACTTGCGTCGGGCCGGCATCGACCACCTGCTTTTGGACACAGACAAGCCGCTGGTCGTCAAAGTGCGGCAGTTCTTCGCCACGCGGAACCTACTTGGGCGAGGCGCGCGGTGAAACGCAGACTGATCAAAGCGAAATATGGTATCGCTGTTGCGGCGGTATGTGGACTGGTCATGGTTTCCACCAGGTCCAGCCGGAGCGTCGCATCCGACCTGAGGCCAAGCCGAAGGGAGCCGGTCTTGACGCTGCCGGTCGGCGTCTCCGGAGAGATCGAGCAGATTGTAATTCCCGGGCCGCGGCTTCGTGTTCGGCCGGTCGAGCCCCGGCAGCCGCTCATCGTTCGGATCGACGGTGTCTACCCTCATGGAGCCGACTGGCGCTACGACCTCGTCGTCTACGGGCTCGAGCCGGGTGAGTACAACGTGGTGGATTACCTGGAGCATGAAGACGGCAGGGTCGGCGCGAAGACGGAGCCTGTGCCGGTCCGCATCGTGTCCGTGCTACCGACCGGCCGAGTGCTTCCGAATCCGTTGCCCCTGAAACGAGAAACGCGATACGGAAGCTATCGGGTTTGGATGGTCGTTGTGGGCGCGGTGTGGTTTGCCGGCTTGGTGGCGATCCTGGTGGCCGGTCGCTGGCCAGTGCGTCGCGCGCAGCAGCGAGCAGGCGGCCGGCCTGTGAGTCTGGCGGACCGGCTCCAGCCGCTCGTCGCAAAAGCGTGCCGGGGCGAACTCGGGCGCGAGGAGCGAGCGGCGTTGGAACGGATGTTGATCGGCTATTGGCGCAGGCGGCTCGGGCTGGAGTCGGTCCCGGCTGATGAAGTCCTTCGGGTGCTGCGCGAACATGCGGAAGCAGGTCCCTTGCTTTGCCAGCTCGAAGCCTGGTTGCATCGACCGCAGCCAGGAAACGTCGAGCAGGTGCGGGCCTTGTTGGCGCCGTACGAAAATGTCCGCGATCCGGAGGAAGAAACCCATCCGAACGCCTCGGCAATGACGGGCTCCGCTTCCGCCGCGCCGGCTGAAAGGTGATGCCGCATGGAACCTGTGAGCTCATTCAACCTGGTCTTCGCCCACCCGTGGGCGTTGGTGTTCCTGGTCGTGCCCTTGTGGCTGATCCGGAATGTCTGGCGTCGGCCGAGGGGGCATGTGGTGTTACCGTTCGATTACGGCCAGTCCCGTAGTCAGAAGTGGCTGGCGGTTTTGCTCAGTGGCGCTGAGTCGTTGCCGCCATTGCTCTTGGCGGTCGCGATCATTCTCTGCGCGGTTCCGTTACGGCTTGGCTTGCCAAGAACCCGTCGCGTTATGACGAACATCCAGTTTTGTGTCGATGTGTCGGGAAGCATGAGCTCGGCCTTTGGTGGCGGGACGCGTTACGACGCCTCGATGGAAGCGATTAACTGGTTCGTGGAGTATCGCGAGGGCGACGCGTTTGGTCTGACGTTTTTCGGGAACCAGTTCCTGCACTGGGTGCCGCTCACCTCCGATCCCTCGGCTTTCAAGTATGCCACGCCGTTCATGGCCCCGGATCGAGCCCCACCTGGTTTCGGCGGCACAGAAATCGGCCGCGCGCTGCTGGCGTGCAAGGACCAACTGCTCTCGCGACCGGAAGGCGACCGGATGATCATACTCGTGTCCGACGGCTGGAGCGCTGACCTCGGTCCTGGTCGCGATGAGGGAATCGCTCGCACTTTGAATCGGCACGGGATCACTCTGTTCGCCGTCCACGTGGGAGACACCGACGTGCCCGACTCGGTCGCCGCAATCAGCACGTTGACCGGCGGCGACGTGTTCCGGTGCGAGGACATCGAAGGGCTGCAACAGGTCTTTGAACGCATCGACCGAATGAAGCCCGCGAAGTTTGAAAAGGTCCGCGGCGAGATGATGGATCACTTTCGCCCCTATTCTCTGGCGGGGTTGGGCCTGTTGGGACTGGTTGTGCTGACGTCGTTTGGTCTGAGGTACACACCATGGTAAAGCCGTCGGAGAGGACGCCGGAGGTGTTGTTCACGCGGGAGCGAGCGATAGAAGACTCACGAGCGAGTTCTCAATGACAGAGGAGACGTCGTGGTCGAGGACGTGCCACTGAGCATCCTGGCGATTCTTGTGGCGTCGGCTGCCGCCTTGTTGGTCGCCTTGGCGGAAGGGCTGCACGGCCGCCGGGTGCGTCGGCTCGCCATGTTGGCCTTCGGACCGACGGGGCGCCCCGAGCCGTGGACGCGGCTGGTGCCGGCCGCCCGCGTCATGGCGACGGCCGCCGCTGCGTGGGGCCTGGTGACACTTGCCGGGTTGCCGGCGGAGGCGTACCGAGCGGGCCGGCAGGAACCTCAAGGCGAGTACCATTTGATGCTGCTGCTGGACGTGTCGCCCAGCATGCTGCTTCAAGATGCCGGGCCGACGGGCAAACAATCCCGTCGCCAGCGGGCCGCGGATCTGCTCCGGTCCTTCTTTCGACGCGTGGACATCGAGCGATACCGGGTGTCGGTGATCGCAGTTTACAACGGAGCCCGGCCGGTCGTGGTCGATACCCGCGACGCCGATGTAGTCGACAACATCCTGGACGACCTGCCACTGTACTTCGCCTTCGACGCCGGGCCGACCCGGCTGGCCGATGGCATCGAAGAAGCCGCGCGGATCGCTCGCCCTTGGAAACCGCGGAGCACGGTTCTTCTGATCGTGACCGACGGCGACACGGTGCCGATCACGCGCGTTCCCAAGCTGCCGGCGTCTGTGCGCAGCGCGCTGATCGTCGGCGTGGGCGATCCGAACCGCGGCCAGTTCATTGACGGTCGCATGTCTCGCCAAGACCGCTCCCGCTTGCGGCACTTGGCAATCCGCCTGGACGGCCAATACCACGACGGCCAGTCCAAGCACATCCCGAGCCAACTTGTGGCAGAAGTCACGGGCGGTTTGTGGCAAAGAGACGCGGACCGCTGGACACGCCGCGAGTTGGCGTTGGCGGCTGTCGCGGGCGGTTCGGCCGTGCTGGCTCTTTTGCCCGCTTTGCTGGTCTGGGTCGGCACGCGCTGGCGGCCGGGACGTCGTCCGGATACGGATCGCTCCACCACGATGCCGGAATCGGTCGAGTCGCGGAACAAACGCAGAGCCGGCCGACGTTCGGCGTCGGCGTTCGCGGCAGCGGTCGCAACGAAGCAAGATTTCGGAAAGGGGCTCTCATGAGACAGTGCCTGCTGATTGTGTGGTTGATGCTGCCGCTGTTGGGAGTGGCGTATCATTTCGGTCCCGGTCAAGAACGGATGATTCTGGACGAGGTGGCGACGCTGACGGCCGACGCAGAACGACTGGCTGCGTCCGAGCAATGGGCGGAAGCGTTCCAGCAATACAGCCGCGCTCTGGATCGGTTGCCTGAAGGACAGCAAGAGCTGCGATGGCGAATCGTCTTAGGCCGGGCGAAGGTGCAAATGATGATCCGTCAACTTCCTGCCGCCCACGAGCAACTGGAATCGCTCGTCGAGGAGCTGCGAGAGCGGAAACCGCCCCCGGATCCGGACCTGGTCGCCGAAGCGGAAGGGGCCCTGGCCCACGCCAAGTTCTACTTGACGTGGCTGATGCGACTGGAAGGTGTGCCCCGCGATGAGTGGGAGCCGGAGATCGAGACCGCGCGCGAGCTGCTGAAGCGGCTCGCCGAACGGGCGGACGGATCGGAGCGGCGACGCCATGTGGAAGATCTCGAAGCCACCGTGCGTCTCGCCCGCTTGGACCTCGAGGAGCTGCAGGCGCTTCCGTTGCCGAGCCAGTGACGCGGCTGTGGGAGCGGTCGCGGTCGCGGCCGAGGAAAGGGCAAACGGAGAAATGCCGGTCGGCGGGACGCTCGCAGCACAGGGGCCTCATTGAACGAGGTGCCGGAGCATCGCGGATCGTGATGCTGAGTTTCAACACGCGGCACGGCCGGACGGCGATACGGCAAGTCAAAATATCGTCCCTGGTCGGTCGACGACAGCCGCCTGTTGGCGGAAACGGAGAAAGGAGCGGACCATGAGGTGCCTCATCCGTTGTTTTCGATCCATTATGGCCCGTCCCCAAAAATCCGCAACATTGGTATTGACTCTAGCGGTGAATTTCTGGATAAGCCGTCGCCATGAGCGACGGAGCGTACTC
>JAADHY010000286.1 GCA_013151585.1 Planctomycetota bacterium | reverse complement strand
TGCCAACGGACGGCTGGCTTTCCGTCTGCCACTGGATGCCATGCGGTGGGGAGCGAAGCGGCAAGAGGTGATGGCCTTGTTGGCTCCCCGGGCTCGGATTCTGGCCGGCGTGCTGGGAGAAGGGGCTCAGGATCAAGACATTCGCTTGCGTCTGCGGGAGGTCCAGACACGCGGCAATCTGTTGAGGCAATACCCAGATCAGTACTGGGCGTACCGCAAGGAAGTGAAACGGCAACTGACGAAACGGCCCCGGTCGACCATTCGTCTGGTCAGTGGCGAGGAGCCGCGTCGGGTCCGCCATCCCGACGACCGCCATCGACTGGATTACTTTGAAGCGTTGTCAGAGGCTGTCCGACATCCGACCGCCGAACGGATTCGCAATGTGGAGACTTTCGAAGAGCCGTACGATCCGTTGATCAGTTACTTCTTGCACTCGGAGGTCGCTTCGCTGTGGGCCCGCTCTCCCGAACGCGACGAGGTGGCCGAACTGCGGCATCGGCTACACACGGTGTATTTTGCTCCGGCCGGCGCCCGCTCGGTTCGGGATGTGATCCAAGCGATGGAGCTGCTGCGAGAACAGCCCGCCGCATTGCCTGATCCGTCTGTTCGATGGGATCATCTGAACGCGCTGCTGCAGACGTTGGTCGACCGCTGGTTGAATCGCAGCGCGGTTCGACCGTCCTCGACCCAGATCGCTCTGAACGACATCGACCAAAGCATTCTCGCCGTGCAAGAGACGTTGCGAACGATGGACGAGCTGCGAGCGAAAGCCGGCGTTTCTTCGGCTGATTGGAAAGCGCGTCGCGCCTTGCTCGAAAAGACGCTCGTCAGCCCATTGAAGGCCTACCGGACGCAGATTCTGGCGCACCATTGGAAGCGTTCGCAGGCGACGAAGCAGGAACCAAAGAAAATCCGGCCCGAAAACGACCCGATCCGTCAGGCATCGTCGCCGGAAGACCGGCGGCCGCCAGCGCCGTCTGACGACGACCGACCTCGCCGACGAGACGACGCGCGATGAGGTCCGGATCGCCCTCAGACTCTGATCGGTTGGAGGGCCCTCACCCGGCCGCCTTCGGCGGCCACCCTCTCCCGCTTGCGGAAGAAGGGGCGCGGGTTGGCAACGCCCCATCCCAACAACGTCCCTTCTCCCCCCGGTCGGGGAAGAAGGTGCCCGAAAGGCGGATGAGGGGGCGTCATCGGGGCAAATGCCCATCTCAAGATGGTTCCACGCCACGTGCCTCCGGAGGTACCAAGGACACGGCCCTTGGCCAGAGGCTATTTTCGTGTCATGCCGTACTTCTTCATTTTGTTGTACAGCGTTACGCGGCTGATGCCCAGCTCTTTGGCGGTGTTTGTCCGGCTGAAGTTGTTGCGGAAAAGGGCTTGTTCGATGATCTCGCGTTCGGTCAACGCGATTTGTCGATTCAGCGTGCTCTCCTTCTGACCGCTGGCAGTCACGCCGTTGATGTCGGTGCCTGGTCCGGCCATTCCCATGACCACGTGGGTGGGAAGGTGCTCCTCGGTCAACACGCCCTCGCGACAATAGATGACGGCGCGCTGAATTACGTTTTCCAGCTCCCTCACATTGCCCGGCCAAGGATACTGCAGCAGCGCTTCGTAAAAGCCGCGCTCCACGCGGTCGATTTTCACCTGATGTCGCTCTGCAAGCTGACGAATCAGTTTGTGCGCCAGCATGGTGATATCGGCTTTACGTCGCCGAAGCGGAGGGATCTCGAACTTCAGCATGTTGAGCCGGTAGTAAAGATCGGGACGGAACTTGCCCTGCTCGACCAAAGGCTGCAAGTCCTGATTGCTGGCCACGACGAGACGAGCCTGCGATTTGAGCGTTTTGTTGGAACCAACTGGCTCAAACTCACCCGTTTCAATGACACGCAACAGCTTCACTTGCTGTTCTAGTCCGAGCACGTCGATTTCGTCCAGCAGGATGGTCCCCCGACCGGCCGCGACGAACTTGCCGTCTTTGTCCGCGTGAGCGCTCGTAAAAGCTCCCTTCACATGCCCAAACAGCTCGCTTTCGATCAACTCGCGCGGCAACGCTCCGCATGCCACCGGTAGGAACGGAGCGTCGCGGCGCGGCGAGACTTCGTGGATGAGCGAGGAAAGAAACGTCTTGCCCGAACCTGTCTCCCCGATCAGCAGAATCGTGACATCGTGCTGAGCCGCGACTTCCAAGTCCTGCAGCATGCGGCGCAGTTCCGGCGTGTTCGTTTCGAACCGACGGGTGATCCCGTGCAACACCGCCGAGTTTTCCGCCATGTCTTCTCGCAGGTCCGTCGGCATGTCAACAGACGGAGCCTCGTCCACGTCGGCTTCGGGACAATGCCGCCCCAACCACTCCACCAGACGATCGGGATCCCAAACGCCGCGCAGATGCAGGACCTTTCCAGAATCCACGCTCTGTTGCAGCGCCGCCGGACAGACGCGATCCGTAACAATCACAACTGCCGCGTCCGGTCTGCAAGCTCGAAAGTGTTCCAGGAAGGTCGCCTCTTCTTGTCCGTTACCGGCGAGCTCAAAAAAGTCAGCGACCAGTCCGGCCACGGATCGCTCGCCGAGCAGTTGGCCCGCACCTTGTAAGCTGCGACAGACTTCGACGTCGAACCGACGCTCCAGCACCGGGACCACGCACGCACAGAACTGACGGCTCCGACTCAACACAATCACAACGGGTCGCGCCATAGTCCGACTCTTCCTGTTTCGCTCAATACTGCCCGCAAAAAAACCGACTGTCCACGCGGTTGACAGAATGATCAAATCCGATGCCAAGGCGCCAAAAGGGTGAAACAGTGTGTCAACAAGTTGTTTCCCAACGGGGCCTTACGCTTATTTGGGCAGGCGGGCTGCCGCCAAAGACGCCGGGGCGATGTTGCCGAACGGCAACACAAGACCCGTACGGTGTTGCCGGCCGGCCACTGTTGCCAAACCAGAACAGAGCCCGTAAAGTCTCCCCGGGGAAGCGAAAGCGGACGTAGGTCTTGATCGCATTCGGACGTTCCCACGAAGCAGCACCTGCTGCTGTGGCACGCTGGCGCCGGGGGACAGCGAAGCTCCGGCCGGTGGCTGGCGGTGGGCCCGGAGCAAGCCGTGCGCCCACTGGTCAACTGCTTGACCGAGGTCAACGGGCGCCGCTTGGCCGAAGGCTGCTGGGAACAACCACGAGAAGGAACCAGAAGAGGAGAAGCCATGGCGCGTTTCGCGGTGATCATTGCGGCGGCCGGGGCGAGTCGAAGGCTTCAAGACGCCAACAAACGCAAGAAGCCTTTTCTGGATCTGAAAGGGCGAGCGATCTGGATTCGATCCGCCGAACTCTTCGTCAGCCGGGACGACGTCGTTCAAACGCTGATTGTGATTGCCCCGGATGACATCGAGTGGTTCAAAGAAAAGTTCCGCGCGAACCTAGCCTTCATGGACGTGGAAATCGTGCCCGGTGGGACGGAACGGGTGGACTCGGTGGCCAACGCGCTGGAACGGATTCGTGACGAAGTCGACCTGGTCGCCGTTCACGACGCCGCTCGTCCTCTGCTGACGAAGGAGTGGATCGACGAGGTGTTTCAAGCGGCGGAACAGTACGGGGCAGTCGTTCCGGCAGTGCCGGTGACCAGTACACTGAAACGCGTCGCCTCGGACAACACGATTAAGGAGACCGTATCGCGGGAAGGCCTGTGGGCCGCACAAACGCCTCAAGTCTTCCGCCGCCAATGGCTGATCGATGCCTACGGGCGCCGGGGCGACCAGACACCGACGGACGACGCTCAGTTGATCGAACAGGCGGGGTATTCGGTCAAGGTCATCCGAGGCTGGCCGATGAATTTCAAGATCACTACGTCTGCAGATTTGGCCATGGCCAGAGCTGTCGTCGACGCTTTGCCGAAAAAGACGATTCGCTCGCTGCACCCCTTCGCCGACGAACGTCCCGATCTCTTTTGAAGAACTCGCCGGCGAACTCAGCCGCTGTCTTTCGTCCTTGGGCCATGGTGATCTAGCGGGTAGCTGCTGGTCGGGACTGTCGTTGCGTTCTCTCCAACAGCTCGCAACCACGTTCCGTCCGGAACGTAGTCGGAAAGGCCTTGGGTTGCGCCGTAGTCACGCAATCGCGGTTGCATCGGGAGACTCCCAAAAGCCGAAGTGGTTTGCCTCGATCGCATCGTGCCGGGGGAGCTTTATCGGCAAGTTCTCCACGGGCGTTCCAGCCCTCTTGAATGGACTTTCGGGAGATCGACATACGATCTTGACAAACCGATTCCGCAGCGGCATACTGGCGGAGGTTCTATTCGGCTGCCCAGCATCTCAAGGCGGTCTTGAGAAATGGGGACCTTCGTTTCTATGTTCTCTATTTTGGAGGGCTACCATGAAACGGGTGCATCAAAAGATCCCACGCTCTGGTTTTACTTTGATCGAGCTGCTGGTAGTAATTGCGATCATAGCCATCTTGATCGCACTGTTGCTGCCGGCTGTGCAGCAAGCCCGTGAAGCGGCTCGCCGCACGCAGTGTCGGAACAACCTGAAACAGTTGGGAGTTGCACTTCACAATTTCCACGACGTCTACAATCGGCTCCCAGCAGCCAACCACGATCCTCTTTACCGCGATCCGAACGATCGTAGCGCTTGGTGGCGGGGCTGGGGTAACTGTCGATCCCGATGGAGTTACCTGATCCTGTTGCTGCCGTATCTGGAACAGTCGAACCTTTATGAAGACTTCATGAACAATCTGGTCGGACGTGATCCCAACAGCGGCGGAACCCGCTGCTGTCCCTGGTGGGGTGGTTCCCGCTGCGGGCGGATCAACCAAAAGCGTTTGGACGTCATGATCTGCCCGTCTGATCCACAAAGTGAATACACGCATCGTTCAGGCTTGGCTCCAACCAGCTACCACGCCAACCGCGGCGATTATTGGTTGGATTGGCACTGGTGGGAATGCCGTGGCGTGTTTGGACGGGGTAATCGTGTCATCGTCGATTTCGACCTGATCAAGGACGGCACGAGCAACACGGCAGCACTGGCCGAATGTAAGATCGGCGTACGGGGCAGCAAGAAAGTCACGGAAGCGATTGCTCGCGACGTGCAATCGTACAACGGAGCCCCACCGAGCTTGTGCCTAGCGTGCGTTGGCCCGGATAACATGTACACATGCAATGTAGAGACTGGGGGCTGGCAAATCGGTTGGCGGTGGACGGATGCCATCAATCCTTACACGCTTTACTACCACATGCTCCCGCCGAACTCGGCCAGTTGTGGTCGGCGAGGCGAGCGGTGGGCCATCGTGACCGCCAGCAGCTACCATCCGGGCGGCGTGAACGTCCTGTTCTGCGACGGCTCGGTCCACTTTATTAGCGAGTCGATCGACGCTGGCGATCCGACGATGACTGTCCAACAAATGCCGCAATTCGCGGGCGGCAACCCTCAGGACTATCTCGGTCCATCCCCGTACGGCGTCTGGGGAGCGTTGGGAACGTCCCGAAGCGGCGAGACTGTTCCCATCCCGTAGCTCGGGAAAGGCGGACCTTGCTGAGCAGGTCAGACAGCGACTCGTCCGTCAGGCAGAAAACGCTTGGGCCGCCGTCAGTGTGTGCTGTGTGCGGCCCAAGCACTCCATAATCCTCGCCTCGGGTGCCGTATCGTGTGTGGAATGAACCGTGTTATGCATGGCGGGGTTGTGGGGCAACGATCTTTGTTGCGAGACTTAGGTTACGCAGGCAAAAGGCCTGCGTTGCAAACCGCTCTTATTTGATCGGGGTGCAGCCTTCTGAATATCACGAGTCTCCGGGATGCTGGGGCCGACAAGAGCCGGGGAGCCGTGGGAACTAAACTGGGCAGTCGTAGAACTGTGTGCTGTCCCAGCAGAGACTGGAGGCTTTCCAGGTGCGGGCTGCGCCGCAACGCTATCAGTGTTGGAAGCGGTAGTCGAAATCCACGATAGGTCCGCGTGGAATTCTCGGGTTCGCCGTCAGCGGTCGAGACCCGCGGGGGGACCAATGTCGGATTCAGGCGGCGACCGGTGTGGAGTGGAACACCAGCCGAGTCGTTCTACAGGGGAATGTGAACGGGGAGGAAAGAGCATGAATCGGTTGGATCAGTCTTTGCGTTTCTTGGTCTCTGGGGTGGTCGCTTTGGTATTGGTCGGCTGTTCGGGGGAGCAGCGTCCGACGGTTGAGACTGAATACGTGGAAGGGATCGTCACTTTGGACGGAAAACCCGTTGCCGGGGCAACGGTGACCTTCGTCCCCGTCAACAAAGGCCAGGGCATGTCTGCGACGGGCCGAACCGATGAGCAGGGAAAGTATACGCTGACTGCTGTCGGCGGCCCGGGAGGCGTTGCTGGTGAGCCTGGTGCGGGAACGGTTCCGGGCGAGTACTATGTTGGCGTCGTCAAGACTGAGTCGAGCGGGGAAGAAATACAAGAGGAACAAGACGGCCAGGAAGTGGAAGAATCCGGCCCGAAACCTGAAGAACCGACGATCAAACACATCGTACCGCAAAAGTACAACAATCCTCGCGAGTCGGGCATCAAGGTCACGGTCAAGAAAGGCAAGAACGTCATCCCAATTGAGCTGAGCTCCAAGTAGCGAGCGGGCGGCGGCAACAGAAATCCTGCCTGGCGGTGCGTTCGTTGGTCCGGCGCCGGTCACTCCGGCGCCCCTCTTGGTTGTGTTCGGCAGTCCGCGTCGGGAGCTGTGTGTCCTGAGCCCGCGCTTTTCCATTCGGTTTGGGGGCGGGCGGGAACCGGTCACTTTACGTGAGGAACGACAGCACGCTCAGACGGAAAGACTGAGCGGTCAGTGCGAGCGTGGCTTCCAGCGTCTGCTGTTGTTGGAGCAGCTCGGTCAGCGTCTGAGGCAAATTGGTATCCAGTTTCTCGGACAGTTTTTCCTGCAGGACCAGATCCTGGTCGCGGACCTGATTTTCAATGTCGTCGAGGAGTTTCAAGCGGCTGCCCAACTCGGCCCGCACTTGGTTGAATCGATTGATCTCGTCGTCGATCAACGTGGTGAGCCGCTGCAGCTCTTGATCGTCGCCCCGTCGCAAAGCCTGTTCGAGCTCGGCCAGGATGGTCAGGACGCCAGTCGCCTCGCGCGGGTTGACGTCTTCGCCGACGAGCGGATTGGCCGGATCGCCGCTGTCTTCTTCCCCCGCGAGGCCCAGCGCCACGGCCACGGCGTTTGACTCGACGATAAGCGGCCCGGTGCCGGAGTTGTCCAGCAGGGAGATGCCATTGCCCACCGCGTTCAGCGACGCGACCAGGTTTCCGGGGTCTACGGCGTTGATGGCGTCGAGCACGTCCTGGATTGTCAGAGCGTTGCTCAAGTCGATGCTCACCGTCGTGCCGTCCCGCCGCGTGATCTTCAGGTTCGAGCTGGCATCGAACGGAACACCTTGGCCCCGATTCAGCTCGGAAAGAGACGTGGCGGCGGTCATCGTCCGCAGGCCCAGGTCGGTGGCCGTTGTGCCTCCGTTTTCACCGACGGAGAAGCCGGTGCCGCTAGCGGCTCGAAACCGACAACCCATTGCCCGCGGCGTTGATGCCAACGGAAAGGTCCGGGTCGGCCGTCCGCATGGCGTTAAGCAGATCTTCGATCGTCTGAGCACTGGAAACGTCGACTGTCACCGTTCGATCACCGTTGACGATCTGCAGGCCGCCGGTTTGATCGATGCCGCTCCCGGCGCGGAGGTCGGCCAACTCCGTTTGCAGCGTCAGCCTCGGGTCGAGGTCGCCGCCGACGATCTGAGCGGACGGGCCGCTGGCGATGGCCAGGTCGTCGGCGACGGTTGAGCCAGGAAGATCGGAGACCGTGATCGTGCCCGCTGACGGTGTCAGTCTGAGACCGTTGCGCGTCGCCGGATCGATGTCGACCGCCAACGTCAGTGGCCCGGAGGCAAAAGCCGCCTCCAGCCGCGTTTTGATGTCGCCGATCGTCTCGGCTCCACTGAGATCGACGCTCGCTGTCTGCTGCGATCCGCCGCTTTCCAAGGTGATTTGAATCACACCCAAATCGACTCCCGTTCCGCCGTACAGGTCGGCAATGCGGGTCTCGAGCGTCAAGGCAGGATTCAAGTCCGCTCCAATCGGCTCGGTCATTGCTCCAAAGGCCGTGGCTCCGTCGACGTTACTCGCGACGAGCAGGTCCAGATCGGCAAACGATTCGATGGCGATTGTGTCACCCGCGTAGCGCACGATGCCGTTGCCGGCCAACTCAAAGGGAGCGGTTTCTGCATGGCTCCCGCCAAACAAGTACCGCCCTCGAAATTTTGTGTTCGCCGTATTGATCACGCTTTGGAGCAGCGAAGCGGCTTCGACAGCCAAGCCCTCTTTTTCGGTAGAAGTCAGTGTATCGCCGATCCCGGCCAGCGCCAGCGATTTCGCACTATTCAATGCGTCGCCGACACTGCCTAAAGCCGACTCAGTCGCTGCCAAGAACGATCGGCTCGTCTGGATGTTCTCCGTCATTTGCGCCTTCCGCTCAAGCGTTTTCTGCAGAAGCATCGCTTGGATGGCGGAACTCGGCGCCTCGCTTGGCCGAACATACTGCCGGCCCGATGCCACCTGCTGCTGAAGCCGCGCCAATGCCTGGGAGTTTTGCTCGATCAAGCTCATGTGTCGCTGCGCGACCAGCGACAACGGCAATCGGCCGGGCAGGATGGAACCCACGGTCATGGTCTCTGCGACTCCTTCGCTGGCAGGGATAATCTCGACCCGTTTCGCATGTCCCTGGACGTCTCCGGTGACCAGAACGCAACCGACCGCTTGGCAAGCAGTTACATCGTCACGAGGACATCGAACAATTCATCCACGGTGCGGACGACGCGAGCCGCCGCTTGATAGGCCTGCTGCAGTTTCAAAATCAGGATCGCTTCCTCGTCCAGGCTCACGCCGGAGAACTGTTCCCGTTGGCTCAAGAGCGATTCCCGAAAGCCGTCGAAACCGTCCGCCAACGCTGATTCAGACGCTGATGCCTGGGCGACATTGGCGACCATCGCCTCGTAGTATTGGTCCAGGGTCATACCCGACAGGCTATTGATCGGGTTGTCGGTAAATTGAGCCAATTGAAGGACGTTTCGGTTGTCGGCCGGACCGCCCCCCTGACCCGTGGCGAAAAGTTCGTGGTCGGCGGCCACCGAGTCACTGACCGACACGTTCCGCGCATCCGATCCGCTGAAGAACACATTCAGACCCAAAGCGGCCAGGACGCCGCTGGTATCGTTGGCGAAAGCGAACTGGTATCCGGTGGCCGCGTCGAGTTTCAGTCGCCGGTCCGATGTGATCGTGGCCGTGATCCGGCCGCCGGATGCTGCGTTAATCTGGTCGCGGAGGTCCTCGAGCGTAGTGTCATCGCCGCCCAAACCATCCAGGTCGACGTTGATCACAGCCGTTTCGGTCACCCCGCTTGACTCGTTGATGATCTTCAGCTCGAAGCTGCCATGGCTGGGTGTGAACGTGAGTCCGGCTTGGTTTAGCCGGGCGGTGGTGTCAGCAACGCGAGCCTCGGAAGTCAAGGAGGAGAACGGCCGGACCCCCTGCCCGGACGCATGAATGCGGTTGAATTCGAAAATCAGATTCGCGGCGTAGGCGTTGAGCTGGTCGAGGAATCCGCCGAGTACGGTGTCACGCCCTTCGATGACCCCGTACAATTCGCCGCCGCCGGTGGCCGGGTTCACTTTAGTCTGGTCCAGCCGGACGTTGGCTACGCCCATGTCGCGGTCCGTCTCCCATACCACCTCCAAACGCTGGACCGAGCCGCCAAGGATCAAATACGTATTTCCGACGAACACATCGACATTGCCGCCCTCTCGCTCGGTCGCTCGGATGGCCAGGATTTCCGACAACCGGTTCAGAGCCTGGTACCGTTGCGTCCGCAAGGCGCCGGCGTCGCTGCGGTTCAAACCGCTCGATTCCAACCGAACGATCTGCGAATTGAGGTCCCGAATCTGGTCGATCAAGTCGTTGGCTTCCTGCACCAGAAGTTCCACCTTGCGGGATTGAGAGGACCGCAGGTCATTCACGCGATCAGACAAGGTGCGAATGTCTCGAGCGAGACTCGCGCCCTCTTGAATCGCAAGCTGCCGCAGCGGAACCGACTCCGGCTGATTGGCAACGTCCTGAAGCGCCGCCAGGAAGTCGTTCAGCGCCGTCGACAAGTCCAGATCGCTCAACTCATTCAATTGCGTTTCCAAGTCGCTGTAGATGGCCTGACGGGCTCGAGAGGCACTCAAGTCGGCACTGGCTCGGTGGATCTGTGATTCCAGAAACAGATCAATTTGTTGCCGCACGCCGGTGCCCCGGGCGCCCGTGCCGATCAGCAAACCGTTGTTCTCGTACGGCAGAGACGGCGCGACGTTCAGCGTCTCGCGGACGTATCCCGGTGTGTTTGCATTGGCCACGTTCTGTCCAGCCACCTCGATTCCAGCGCTGAACAGTTCGAGCGATTGCCCGGCTGTGGCCAAAATGGCGTTCAATCCCATGGGGACGCACTCACTGATTCCGTCGGTGAAAAACGATCTGGCAGGGTCCCGGACGTATTCACACGGCGTGATCTAACAACGCCCCGCCTTCCCCCGGAACTTGGGTCTGACCTTGGTCCTGATAGACCGGCTCGGTTCCGCCGCCGCGTGCGATGAGCTCCAGAAGCTCCGTTTGATGCTGAAAGGCGCGATGAGCAACGATCCACTGAACCCAACTTTCCTGACGCAGTCGGACGGCCCCGTCGTGCAGGGCGCGGACGCGGGCCTTCAAGTCTCGGGCTCGTTCGTCCGCAGAGCCGGTTCCACCGGCCAACTGATCTACCAGACGTTCCAAACTCGCGGCAGCACATCCGCGCCGCGCCGCCTGTTGCAAGAGCCGCTGTCGTTGCTTGACGAGTTCTCGGAGTCGATGGACCAACACGCGCTCCGGATTAATCAACTTGGCCAATTGATCGCTTCGCGCCGATCGCAGCGCCTCCCGTTTTTGTGCGTACAGGCTGCGTAACTCCTCTTGAGCTTGCTCCAAATCATCGAGCAGCTTCTGCAAATCATCGAGCATGTCCGGTGCTTCTGCGGTCATATGTTTGGACCCTTATCGGTTTGAGAACGCGAACAATGTCGCGTTTTCTCGGAGTGAGGCGTTGCGATTGGAGGCCCCTCACCCGGCCGCCTTCGGCGGCCACCCTCTCCCGCAAGCGGGAGAGGGGACGAGGGTTGGCGTCATCGGAGCACAAACCGTCCCTTCTCCCCCCGTCTTGGGGGGAGAAGGTGCCCGAAGGGCGGATGA
>JAADHY010000073.1 GCA_013151585.1 Planctomycetota bacterium | reverse complement strand
GGCAGCGTCAGAATCGGTCGGGCTTGATCACGCGCGCCCAGAGATAAGTTTTCCAGCCGGACCCGATTCAACAGCTCTAGCCGACAGGCTCCGATGCGCACGTCCCAGTGCGGCGCCAATTGAGCGGCCTGCGAGAGGATTTGCTGGCGAATCAGTTCCCCTCGCCGGACCCATTGCTGATAACCGTACCATCCCCCGACTGCCACCAAAAGCAGCAGCAAAACCAAAGCGTACTTAAGGGTGACTCGCAAAGTTTTCATCAGCGGTTCAGCCCGCCTGTAGCCTCCGAAACGTAGATGTTCTCAGCGCCATTTTTTCGAGTGCCAGAGAAACGCCGCTTCTCGTGTGTCGGAAGCGGCGCTCACGGGCGGCGACGCCGCATGGCCCCCCGGTGCACCACCGATGCGGGGTATCAACGGAAACGCTCTGGCGCAGAAATTGCGGCTGTCAACATTGGTGCCCGGCGTGATCATGATTCTGGATTCCGAACTGACAGTTTTCTCCTCCGCTTGTGAAGGAACGAGGGACGGTTACTTTCCATCAGACGGACATGTTCGTCGCAAAGGGCGCGGTCACGGTGGCGGCGTGTCAGGACAGGGGGTGGCGTCGAAGACGTCACCACCGGCGCAAGGTTTGCCGCTTCGCCACCAAGCCCTGAAGCCCACAGCCGCCAAAACGCAAAGCGGATACTCGGCCGGAAGGCGATAGCGCAGTGATCCGACAAAGACCATGTGCAGTAGTGAGAAATATGCAATCGGACCGGCCGTCAACAGCAACGTCCACGGGGAATGCCGACATCGCCACCCACCGACCACCGCCAACACAACCAACGTCACGAAAAAGGCGAGGACAGCCAACCGCAGCGACTGCCGGAACTGTTCTGCATTCGGCCACGGTTTCCAAAACCGTCCCAGCTTGACCGCCGCCAACTTCAAGGTGCGGCCCGGATGCTTGACAGCGAACTCCAGCGCCTTTTGCGTGTAATACCGGTTGACTTCGTATTCGCTCATGCGGCTCATCAAGTTGTCTCGGTCGAAAAAAGTCATGTCGCTCTCGCCGGTCGCTTCGGGATTCAGGCCGTCGTAAAGGCTCGGGCCGAGCCACAAAGTAGTCACGACGACTCGTCCCCCCGTGACGCGCCAGTTGCGGACGATCCAAGGCAACAGCGCTGCGAACACACCGAGCAGTAGCATTGCGGCCGTCATCCACGCCGTCCGCTGAGCTCGTCCCGCCCAGACAATTCCTAGGGCAAACGCCGGACCAGCCAGCAGCCAGCTTGGACGCGCATAGGTCGCCAGAGCTACCGCTGCGCCGGTTGCCAGTGCCCACAGGCATGCGCAGACGGCCACCCGGCTGGGATGTTGCCCGTTGTCGCGGCTTCCAAGAGCATCGCGTGAGAGACACGTTGGAACGGCGGGCCCGCCGCGGGCAGCCCTTCGGACCAACCGCGCCATGCACCAGAGGCTTAACACCAGCAGGCCGGCAAAGGTCGTCTCGGTCAGGACTAACACGCTAAACCCGACGAAGTGGGGAATGATGGCCGCCAGCGCTGCGGCGAGCAGCCCGGTTGCCGGATCGCAGAGCTCTTTTCCCAGCAGGTAGACCATCCAGCAGGCGCCGGTTCCGACAACGGCCAGGACGAGTCGTGTGGCCAACAGGTTCTCGCCGAACACTCTGATGCAGCCGGCTAGCACCATCGGGAAGCCGGGCATGCGGTGAACCCGTCGAGGCGGGTGGTGAATCTCGAACGGCTTGCCATGAGCCAGCTTTCGACCGAGTTCCCAGTAGCCCCAGGCATCCCCTTCGATCAGGAACTGCTTCCCCGGCTGCCGATCCAGATAAGCCTGGACGCCGACCGCCGCTACGAGCCGCAATAGCAGCGCGCAGCCGAGAACGACCAGCAACTTCCGGTTCGCGCCCGACATCCTCCCCTCTGTCATTGCTCAAAAGCGGCAAATGGTACGTTTGGCGCAGGGATTCGGTCAATACGCATTTCCGGCTGGTCCATTGGCAGTCGACAATTGACGAAAACGGGAACCGGTCGGTGCGGCTTTCGCCAGGGTTCGGCCAGCGGTGTGTGCCGGCGGCCGGTCGCGTTTTGAGCACAGACCGGATAGAATCCTGCGACAGCGTCCTGACACCCGGAAGAGCATGGTTCTTTCGAGTCAAAAACTCGACGGCGGCTCGGCCGCTTGGGGGAGCAAAGGCTTGATGACACCGGAACTGAGAGACAGTCGGTTTTTGCGAGCGGCGCGGCGTGAGCCGGTCGATACCACACCCATCTGGATCATGCGGCAGGCCGGACGGTATTTGCCCGAGTACCGTGCGGTCCGAGACAAAGTCTCTTTGATCGAGCTGTGCAAGCGACCGGACTTGGCGGCCGAGGTGACGATCACCGCTCAGCGGGTTTTGGGAACCGACGCGGCGATCCTGTTCGCTGATTTGCTACCGATCCTGGAGCCGATGGGGCTGAAGCTGGAGTACGCCAAAGGCGAGGGGCCGATCATCCACAACCCGATCCGAACGGCTGGCGACCTGGATCGAGTGAAAGAATTGACTGACGTGGGAGAGATGGAGTTCGTTTTCGAAGCGGTACGATTAGTGCGGGCTGGACTGCCGCCGGATATCCCGCTCATCGGCTTCGGCGGAGCTCCATTCACGCTGGCGTCCTACGCGATCGAAGGGGGCGGTTCACGCCACTACATACATACCAAGACGATGATGTTCGCGGCCCCGCAGACGTGGCACCGGCTAATGGAGCGTCTGACGACGAGCCTGATCCGCTATTTAACCGCTCAAGTCCAGGCGGGCTGCCAGGCTGTGCAGGTCTTCGACAGTTGGGCCGGTTGCCTCTCACCAGCGGACTATCGGCAATACGTCCTACCGCACACGAAACGGCTGATCGAAGGTCTCCCGCGGGACGTGCCGGTGATCAATTTCCTGACGGGCAACCCGGCACTGCTTCCGCTGCTGCGAGAAGCCGGAGGCCAGGTGATCGGACTGGATTGGCGCGTCGATCTGAAACAGGCTTGGGCGCAGCTCGGCTATGACGTCGGAGTGCAGGGCAATTTGGACCCCATTTCTCTTTACGCGGATTTGGACACGCTGCGCCAACGCGTCCGGGCAGTTCTGGACGCGGCTGAGGGGCGGCCGGGCCACATCTTCAATCTGGGCCACGGCGTTTTACCGGATATGCCCCACGAGCACGTCAAGGCTTTGGTCGAAATGGTCCACGAAATGGGCACCCGGTAGCACGCCGGCGCCTGCGGGGAGGGAATGCGGTGATGGTTCTGACAAGATCGTGGAGGGCTGCGATAGGTTGTGGGACGACACTGGTGTCGCTGGTCGCACTTGTCGCGGGACAGGCCAGCGGCGGCCGGGGCGTTCCTTCCACCGGCAAGAAGGAGGTCGCGATGAATCAGACGAACGGACAGGCACACGAAGCGACAGAGCGGAAAAGCGTTCGCCTTTACATCGGCGCCTACACTCAATTTGCCGGCAAAGGGATTTACCGGTCGTGGCTGAATGTGGAGACCGGCGAGTTAACGGCGCCTGAGCTGGCAGCCGAGACCGTCAGCGCGTCGTTTTTGGCGTTCCATCCGTCGAAACCGTGTCTGTACGTCACGAACGAAGTCAATGAGTTTCGGGGCGAAAAGACCGGAGCCGTGAGCGCTTTCGCCATCGAGCGACAAACGGGCGACTTGAAACTCTTAAACCAGCAGCCCACCGGCGGCGCGATCCCGTGCCACTTGATCGTGGATGCCACTGGAAAGTGGGTCTTGGTTGTGAACTACACCGGCGGCAACGTGGCGGTCTTGCCGATCCAGGACGACGGGTCTTTGGGCCAACCGACGACGCTGATTCAGCATCAAGGTTCCAGCGCGAATCCGAAGCGGCAAGAGGCTCCTCATCCCCACTCCATCAATCTTGACCCGCGAAACCGCTTTGCCTTCGTCGCCGACCTGGGCGTCGACAAAATCTTCATTTACCGGTTTGACTCCTCCGACGGAACCCTGACACCGCACGATCCGCCCCACGTCTCCCTTGCTCCCGGCTCCGGCCCGCGACACTTCACTTTCCACCCAAACGGCCGGTGGGCGTATGTGATCAACGAGCTGTCGTCGACGATCGTTGCCTTCCGTTACGACGCCGACCGCGGACGCCTGGAGCCGATGCAGACCGTCTCGACTCTGCCCGACGACTTCCAAGGCGAAAGCTACACGTCCGAGATTGCCGTGCATCCTTCCGGGCGGTTCCTCTACGGTTCCAACCGCGGCCACAACAGCATCGCCGTTTTTCGCATTGATCCGGAGACAGGCAAACTGACGGCGCTGGGGTGTGAACCGAGCCAGGGCGAATGGCCGCGGAACTTTGTCATTGACCGGGACGGACGGTTTCTAGTCGCAGGGAATCGGGTAAGCGGCAACGTGGTCGTCTTCCGCATAAATCGCGACACTGGTACGCTGCAGCCGACCGGCCACTCGATTCGAGCCGGCGCTCCGGCCTGCGTCCGCATTCTGCCATCAACGAACCAGCCTCATCCGTCGGAATGACCCGGATTCCACGCACACGCTTTCGGCGTGCGAGTCCCTTGTAAGCGCGGTGGCTTGGAGTTTGTCTCAAGACGGCGAAGGAAAGCCACCGGCCGAGAAAGCCGTCGATCGCTCCGCGATCCAAACGTTTTCGGCTGTTTGCAACGAGCGCGAGTTAGGGACGCTTTGACCGCGGAGCGGTCAGCCACGGCAATTGCGACCGCGGGCACACCTCAGGAACCGCGTTTGACGAGCCGCCATTGCGTCACGGCCCCGTCCGGCAAATGCACGGTGATCGACGCTTCGGCTTCGGTGAGGGCGTCCAACGGGGTTTCGAAGACGCCGCCTTTTTCGCCGATTTTCCATCGCAGCACCATCGTACTGCGGTCGATGGTTCCCGAGACCGTGTCGATCTCGTTGCGTAGCCTGTCGTAATGCGTTCCGCCGACCCGACCGTCCTGCGCCAATGCCAGTTCGATCATGCGCGTCGGCAAGGTCTCTCCCGGAGCGTACACGGTGAAGATACCCAGCGGCATCCAAACGGTTTGATCGGCGGAGAGCCGTTTGACGACGCGCCCGAATCGGCCGAAGACTCGGCCGAGCTGGTATCGTCATCCGCCCCATCGGCCTCTGCGTCGTCCCCCGCGACCACGACGGTCGGGGCCGACGAAACCACCGGCCGGGCCAGCCAGGCAGCGACGCTGGCCGTCGTCAGGGCCACGGCGGCAGCCGGAGCGTAAGGGTGGGTCACCTTCCACGCGTTAGGATGTTCTAAGTACCAAGCGGCCGTGAAAGGCTGCGGGCCTGTCGTCCAGGCGTTGACCGCGTTTTGCGTGGCCGATTGCAGATTGCTTCGTCGGTTCTGAACGCTTGCCGCGCGGCCTTGCTGGACAGATTGGGCCGCGGACCCGAAGGAATCCCGTCGTGGTGTGGTTTGCGGCTGGGGACGTTTCCCCTGCCGCCCGAGACCGGCAGGACGATTCTTCTGAAACGCCGCGGCTCCGCTGGAGAAAGAGGGACGTCCCGCGCCGCCTCGTCCTGGAGCGCCCGTACCGAACCCCGGCGCAGGCCGGCCCGACACGTTCGGCAGCGATCGTCCGCTGCCTGGGCGAACAGCTCCGGCGGCCCGCGCCCCGGCCCGGCTGCCGCCCCGACTGAAGCCGCGCGGTCCCCGAGCTCCGGCCTGTTCGCTGAAAGTCCAAAAGGCCAAACTCAACACAATGAGAGAACCGGCGATTCGTTTCTGCTTTAACATGATTGCCTCCTTCGACTGCCCCCTTCACGTCTGGCACGGCCTGTCGGCCGCGACCTCGAGGTGAACCGATTCGCGCCAGCGTCGGGCCCGCGAGTCAGCCTCTGCGGCTCAGGTCCGAACTGTTCGCCACTCTGTGCGTACGTCTCATGCTTCGGCACGCGGGAAAGCAGAAAACGCAGGAACGCTTCCCGTCCCCCTTGCGAGGCCCCAAAGCGATCAGGTGGCCAGACGCGCTCTGCGATTCCGCTCCCTCATGGACACACGCAATCAACTCTAGCTTGCGTTTCCCGAGCATGTTGGCAGAAAAACCATCAACTCTCGTGGACCGTTGGCGTGATGTTCTCCGGATAGCGCAACGAAATAAGAAAGGAACGCGCCGTTGCGAAAAGGCAACAATGGTTCGGAAGCGTCCGGCGCCGTTTTCGGGATCCCACGGTGACAAGGAATTGTTGATCTGAGGGCGCCAACAGCCTGCGCGTCATCCAGGACTTCGCCGGGCAGACCAAGCCGGATGCGGCGGCCGTCACATCATTCAACGGGTCGCCGCACACGTCGGCGAATTGCCACTTGCGCCAGCGAAGTCGCCTCCGGCTTGCCGCGAAACGACTGCGGTGAAGCACTTCCTACATTGGCAACTTTTTATTGATAGAGAATCTTAAAGCGGCGAACGCGGTCTGCGGCCGCAACGGCACGTCGGGCTTTCCCGCCCGCCCGTCAACCTGGAAAGGCAGATGCACTGCATGGGCCACGAGGACGGGTTACGGCAGTGATTAGCGTGAGGCGCATATCGGCAGAGTAGCCCGAAAAGCTCGAGGGAAGTCAGGAGAGACGTGCGCGGCCGAGTGTCGGATCGTAGTGAGACCGGGCTTGTGCCAGAAGGTTGCTTCGAATCAAAGCAATTCGCCGGATTGTGCGTGTTTCTTTGGATGTCCATCTGCGCCGCGACGCGCTTGATTCCCGCTTGGTGCCGTGTCAGAATGTCTGTCACAGATGAAAATGGCCGTGTTGCGTGGATGTCACGGTCTGATCGACGTTTCTGGTCGAATCCCGTGGGCAAGTTGATCCGGCGTCGTGCAGAGGCTCGTCACACATTTCGCGTTTCTCGAACGTAGCGAGCGGCTGCCACTGTCTCGAGGGTCCCTTTTCCCGAAAAGGTAGTGCCATGAAGTTTCTTGAAGGTCAGACGGTTGGTATCGATTTGGGGACGACGTTTTCCGCCATCGCCCGCCTGGATGACGATGGCACTCCCGTTGCCATTGAGAACGCAGACGGGAAAAGGATCACGCCTTCTGTGGTGCTTCTCGGCGAAGATGGCCACGTGATTGTGGGGCCATCCGTCGAACGGATTGCGATCGAGGACCCGAGCCGCGTGATCGAAGCGATCAAGCGGGAAATGGGCAACAAGGACTACTACGTCGTCTATCAGGGCAAGCGTCTGACGCCGGAGTTTATTTCCGCCTTGATCCTGAAGAAGCTCAAGCAAGACGCCGAAGCCCGCATCGGTCCGATTGCCAATGCGGTCATCACTGTGCCGTATTACTTCAACGATGTCCGCCGCAAAGCGACTCAAGACGCCGGGCGCATCGCCGGCCTGAACGTCGTGGATATCATTAATGAGCCGACGGCCGCCACACTGACGTACGCTTGGCTGAAAGGCGAGTTGGGACGAACGGACCTCGAACAGAAAGAAAAGACGATTTTGGTCTACGACCTGGGCGGCGGCACGTTCGATGTGACGATCGTCCGCTATACGCCGACGCACTTCCGTGTGCTGGCGACCGACGGCGACGTCATGTTAGGCGGTTTGGATTGGAGCCGCCGGATCGTCGACCACATCTGCGAGCAGTTCAAACAGAAATTCGGGCAGGATCCCCGTGAGGATCCGGAGACACTGCAAACGTTCTCGGCCGAGTGTGAGAATGTGAAGCTGCAGTTGAGCGAAAAGGCTCAGGTGCCGGTGACGCTTTATTACAAGGGCAACACTTTGACCGTGTCACTGACCCGCGGCGACTTCGAGCGAATGACGGCCGACTTGCTGCAACGGACGCGCGACACAACCGAACTGGTGATGCAGCAGGCGGGAGTCACTCCCGACCAGCTCGACGCCGTGCTATTAGCCGGCGGCTCGACCTACATGCCGGCCGTCCAGGAGATGTTGCGGGAGGTGTGTCAGCAGGAGCCTTCACACGATTTGATTCCCGAAGAAGCCGTTGCTCACGGGGCGGCCATTCACGCGGCGATCCTGGAGGCCAAGGCGACGGGCGGACAGAGCCGCATGGCCAAGACGGTCATCAACCGGCTACGGGCCGTGCACACGTCCGACGTCAACTCGCACTCGCTCGGCGTGAAGATCACCGATCCGAACGACCGGACCCGGAAGATCAATCACATCATGATCCCGAAGAACACGCCGATTCCGCACGAGAAGACGCAGCGATTTGTCACGACGGTGGACAATCAGCGGCGGATTCACGTGACGATCTTGCAGGGCGAAACGTCCGACCCGGACGCTTGCACGCCGATCGGCGATTTCCACATTTTCGACTTGCCCCCGAATCTGCCGAAGGGATCGCCGGTCGAAGTGACGTACAAGTACGACGCTGCGGGGCGCGTGTACGTCGCGGCCAAAGAAATGACGAGCAACAAGCAGGCCTCGATCGAGATCGATCGGGCGTCCGGGCTGGACGACGATGCCCTGGTGGCGTTCGAGACGCTCGCCCGCGAGTATCAAGTGGAGTAAAACCTCCTCGTTCCAGCCGGAGGCGCGGTCTGTTTCTCTTCCGCGGGCGTTGTTCCGCCCGGGCGGCGTGGGATAAGTCGGCGGCGGGCCGCAAGACGGCGCCGTGAAGGCATGCTTTGCCAGGCGCGCCTCGCAACGGGCCGACACGGACAGGCGACTGAAATGCAGGAGCGGGACGGTGGTTGATACAACTCAGATTGACGTCTACAAAGAATGGCTCGGCATTCCCGAGGGACCCCGGCCGCCTGATCATTATACCCTGCTGCGGCTGGTCCGCTTCGAAGACGACGTCGAGCGGATTCGCAACCATTACAAAAAGTTGAACGCCCACGTCCGCAAGTATGCGACGGGCCAGTACTCGATTCAGTCGCAGGAGCTGCTGAACGAGCTGGCCAAGGCGATGTTGTGCTTGACGGACCCGGAGCGGAAGCGGGAATACGATGAAAGTCTCGGCCGCGAGTTCGAAGAAGAGAAAAGCATCGTCGGCCGTCCGCTTTTGCAAAACTGGCTGGTCGAGCAGGGACACATCACTAAAGAACAACAGAAAGAACTGGAACACTTTGCGAAGGCGCGCGGTCTGTCGATGCGCGACGCGGCGGTGCAGATGAAATTGGTCGATCCAGAGACGGCCGCGCAGGCATTGGCCGTCGAGCTGGGTTATTCCTACATCGATCTGTCGGAAACCTACCCGGACGATTCCGTGCTGGATCGCGTCTCTCGCGTTCTGGTCAAGCGGAACACCTTCTTGCCACTGTTCGAAGACGAAGACTATTTACTCATTGCCTGCGCCGACCAGCCCTCGGCCGAGCTGGAAGAAGAGCTCCGGATGATTTTCGGTCTGCCAGTTCGGCCGGTCATTGCGGCTCCGCGCGCGATCAATCAAGCCATCGCGAAATATTACGCTCCCGGCGTCCGCGACGAAGCCGTTCAGCCGGCGCAAGCCGCGTCCTCGGCCACGGCCCCGAAAAAGGCGAAAGAAAAGCCAACAAAAAAACGCCGTCCGGCCACACAACTGAGCGAAGGCGAACGACAGCAGCGCAAGCAGATCGGCTGGATCATCATCTGCTGGACGATCATCGGGACGGTGCTCCTGGGACAGTTCCTCCCGACGGAGAGCATGCTGGCCAAGTACCTGCCTACGGTCCTGATCAGTCCGCCGGTCATTTGGTACGTGGTCAAAGTCTATTGGAAGTAGTCTCGCCGCTGGGTCCGCACTGTCGGCAAGCCGACCGGTGATGCTGGTCGAACCGGTCGTGTTGGTGGTAGGCCTTTTAGGCAACGAGGCGGGCGGCCGTGTTCGCCCTTGCTTTTTGACTCGCCCCGGCCAAAAGCTACAGTTATCGGGGTCCCGTCTTGTTCGGCGGACGGTCTTTGTGTGCGCCGGCGGGCCAAAGCTGTTGCGCGAAGAGGGACGTTTCCGTCGAACCGGCTTTCGTCGGGCGGGCTTTCTGGCCGGACAGCGAAAGCGCGGGAGGGCCGCGGCCTGAGGGAGTCGAGTCATGAGCCAGATCAGCAGTATCCTCAACCTGACCAGTTCGCAGTTGCAAGCCGTTCTGCGCATCCAGCAACTCACGCAAGCCATCGCTCAGAACTCGCAGCGGCTTAACACGATGAAACAGATCAACTCGGCCGCCGACGATCCCTCCGGCCTAGTTCACGCGAGCCTGTTGCAGATGGAACTGACCGCGGCCGAAACGACCTCCGATGGTCTGGCACAAGCCAACGCGCTGCTGAGCACCGCCGACTCGACGGCGAATCAGATTCTGTCCAACCTGCAAGAGGCTCGCAGCCTGGCGCTGGAGGCGGCCGGCGGCACGCTGTCGGCCTCGGACGTGGCGGCCAATCAAGTCGAAATCGATTCGCTCTTGCGAGCCATCGACTCGCTGGCTCGTACCGAATTCAACGGGCAGCGTTTGCTGGACGGTTCATCGGGCTTTCGCGTTTCCGGCTACGATTCGTCAGAAATCCTGGACGTGGATGTCTTGGACAAGCAGACGGCCGACGATGTATCCGTTTCGATCAACGTGACGACGCAAGCCACCCAGGCGCACGAAGAGTACAACGGCGGCTCCCTGACCCAAGACACGACCGTCGTCGTCACCGGGCCGGACGGCACCGCGACCGTGTCGCTCAGCTCAGGCGCCACCACCGACGACATCGCGGAGGCCTTCAACGCGGTCACTTATTTGACCGGCATCACGGCCACGCGCGTCGATTCGACGACCGTCGAGTTCGACACGGTCGACTACGGCTCGGACGCCACGATAACGATGGAGGTCACGCAAGGCTCGTTCAGTCTGGATCCGACGGCCAGCTCCGACGGCACAGACGCCGTGGCCACGATCAACGGGCAGACGGTCACGGCCGACGGGACAACCTTTAGCTACACCTCGTCGCAAATATCGCTTCAAATCGAGGTCGATCCGACGGCTAGCGGCAGCTTGACGCCCTTCACGGTTTCCGGAGAAGGACTGGAGTTTGTCATCGGGACGTCAGCAGCGAACCGCGCCCGGATCGGCCTTCCGAAACTCACCACCACTTCATTGGGCGGGATCACCGGAAAACTCTCCTCGGTGATCAGCGGCGGTTCCAACACGCTGACGGGTGGCCGAGCGGCCGAAGCCCTCAAGATCATCGACGACGCCATTGAAGACGTGACTCGCGCCGAAGCCATCATCGGAAGCTTCCAACAATACACGATCGGGGCAGCCAGCAACGTGATGGAAAGCGTCATCGAGAATACCTCATCGGCTCTCTCCGCGATCCAAGACGCCGACGTCGCGTTGGAGACCGCATTGCTCACTAACAATCAATTGCTGCTCCAAACCGCTTACCAAGCGCTCTCGATCACCAGCCTGAACAGCCAGAATGTCCTGTCGCTCCTGACGTCGCTGACGTCTTAACTGTGCCCGCTAGCCTCACGTAGAGCGAGCGCCCACGCTTGCTTCAGCCTCCAAAGGGCGTCCCACGGATGAAGCCCTTGATTTGCGCAGCCTTTCCGACGTACCTAGGCACGTCGGGCTTTGCGGCCCAACGGTTGAAGTCGGTCAGACCTTCGTGTCCGGCCAATCGCGTGGAAAGGCCAATCGACAAGAACCGCGCTGCGCGCCGTGACACGCCCGGAAACGATCGCTTTCGGTTGGCTGAGCCCTTCGTCGGTTCGAAAGGGCGAACAAAGGGCGTATTTGTCTTTTCGGCAGAGCTGCGGCGCGTAAACGCAAGGCGCTAGCCTGCGGTCTGGAGCTGAGGAATGCACCGGTGGAGACACCGGAGGCTAGCGTCTGCCGCTCACAGTCACACGCTCTTGATTGCGGCAGGCAGGCCACGTCAGGTTTTCCCTTGTCCGTTCACTGGTAAAAGCCTCCGGAGTTTCGCACTATAAAGTGCCGATGATGAACGGATTCGGGACGGACGGAATCCGGCCTTGAGGACTGGAAGAGGGTCTTTTCGTCCGAGTGAGCTCAAGACGGAATCGGCGGAAAACGCCGGGCAGGACATTATTCGGAGGACACGTCATGGCAGCCAGAGCAAGCATCTATGCCGCTGTGCTCGGCGCGGTGGTTGCGGGTGTGGGGATGATCGGAGATGTGGAGTGGTCGGCGCAGCAGGCAGTTGCGGCGCAGCCGGCAGCCACAACGGCGTTCCCGGCCGGGGTCCGAGATCGCCTGAAGAGGGAGAAAGGAGTCGCGGCGATCCTAGGACTGCCGGTCGGCGATCGAGGTGAGTTCCCAGTAGAGTTGGCGAAGGCGAGCAACCTGACGATCTACTTCCAGTCTGCCGACACGGAGCAGGTTGAGCAAGTCCGTCAGAGAGCGGGCGCCGTTGGTTTGCTGGGCCGACGGATTTTTGTGGAGGTCGGAGGCTGGCAAAGCGTGCATCTGGCCAATGATTTGGCCGACTGGGTCGTGGTCTTCCCCGACGCGAGCCAGAAAGTTCCCGAAAAGGAGCTGCTGCGGGTGCTTCGACCGGAAGGCGTCGCGTGGCTGCCTGATCGCGAATTGCAGAAGCCACTGCCGAAGGGGACCGACTCGTGGAGTCACGTCTACCACGGCCCGGACAACAATCCGCTGTCGAGCGATC
>JAADHY010000335.1 GCA_013151585.1 Planctomycetota bacterium | reverse complement strand
CGCGACGCTTGAACTGTATGAAACTCTTTTGCCGGACTTGCGTCAGCAGCGCGAGCAATGGGTCCGGAACGCGTTGCTACCTGCTTTGGCCCCGGTGGCCGACGTCCAGTTCTCGCGGGCCGTTTTTCGGGCAGAAGACGCTCAGGCGGTCGTGGCCGAGTACGAACGAAATGGCGCAGAAGCTCTTCTGGTTCTCTGCCTGACGTACGCCCCCAGCCAGACGTTGCTGCCCGCTCTTCAAGGAACGCGCCTGCCGATCCTCGTCTGGAACACTCAAGAGATTTTCGGAGTGGGGGGGAAGTTCGACAGCCCGGCGATGGTGGCCAACCACGGAGTCCATGGGACGCAGGACTTAAGCAACGTTTTGTGCCGGGCCGGCGTGCAGTTCCAGTACGTTACGTCTCACCTGCAAGACGCCGATGGTCTGGAAGAACTAAGCGACTTTTTCGTCGCAGCTTCGGCAGTGGCGGGATTATCTCGGGCTCGGTTGGGGCTGATGGGCTATCCCTTTCCGGGCATGGGCGATTTTGCCGTCGATACCACGCATTTGGTGGCGACGCTCGGCTGCCAGTGGACCGCATTGAGTGTGGAAGACTACATCTTGCGGGCGGCGGCCGCTCCGGCGGCCTCCGTAAAAAGGCTCGCGGCCGAATACCGCCAGGCCTACGACGTAGCCAACGACGTGAGCGACAAAGACCTGGAAATGACCGCTCGGGCTGAACTGGCCCTGCGTGAAATCGTGCGTGAGCAGAAGCTGGACGCGTTCAGCTATCAGTTCATGGCCTTTGGCGAAGACGAGCGCACCGAGACGCTGCCTTTTGTCGCCGCGAGCCGCTTGATGGCCGACGGCGTCGGCTTCGCCGGCGAAGGGGATATGGTCGGGGCGGCCGGCACATGGCTTTTGAACCGATTGCGCGGTCCAGCCACCTTCAGCGAGATCTTTACGATCGACTTCGAGGGCAACGGACTGTTCCTAAGCCACATGGGCGAAGCCAATGTGGCCATGGCTCGGTCGGATCGGAAGGTGCGACTGGTCGCTCGCCCGCATCCGATCACTCGCACGCGCGGTAAGCAGTTGGCCTTGGTGACCTGTCTGGAGCCCGGCCCCGCAACGCTTTGCGCGTTGACGCTGGGACCGGAACACCGTTGGCGACTCATCGCCAGCCCGATGAGCATTGCGGACTTCGGGCCGCTGGAATCGATGGTGGTGCCCCATTTCAAACTGATACCTCGCGCAGGCGACGTGCGCGACTGGCTCAGCAAGTATGCCCGGCTTGGGGGACCACACCACCACGCGGTTTGCTTTGGCGACGCGACCCGGCGAATCCGAATCGCCGCCAAGCTGCTCGGGGCCGAATTCTTCGAGGTGTAGAGCCATGTATCTGGGCTTGGATTTGGGCACGACGAACGTCAAAGCGTTAGTCGTGGATGATTGCGGGCACATCGTGTCCGAAGGGACTGCACCGGTCGAGCGTATCCACACGCCCGAGGGCGGGGTCGAGCAGAACATCGAGCAGATCTGGGATCAGACCTGCGCGGCGATTCGTTCGGCAGTGACGGGGATCGATGCGACGGCCATCCAAGCGATCGGCGTTTCCAGTCAGGGAGCCGCATTGCAGTGGCTGGACGGCGACGGCCAGCCGATCGGCCCTATCATCAGTTGGCTGGATGGTCGCGGCCGTACGTTCGATGACAAAATCACCGAAGAACTCGGCGAAGACTTCTTTGCCGATCATATCGGTCGGTGTCGAGCGACTATGGCTGTCGGCCAGATTCTTCGGTTGCGGGAGCAGTCGCCCGAGTTGTTTTCCCGGCCCAAGCAGATCGGTTTCGTCGGCGATGTGATCGTGGGTCGGCTTTGCGGTCGCCGGGCTCATGATCCGACTTCGCTGTCGATCGCCGCGCTATTGAATCCGTCGTTGGGACGAGCGGACCCGCAGGTGCTCGCGCATTTGGGAATCAACGAAGACGAACTGCCGGAGCTGGTGCCGGTCCAGCACGCTGCGGGCAGGTTGAAGGTCGAAACGGCGGACTGCACCGGCCTTTCGGAAGGAATCCCAGTATCGGCGGCGATCCACGACCAGTACGCCGCCGTGCTCGGCTCCGGCTCGGTCAGCGACGGCGACGTGTCTCTGGGCACGGGCACGGCTTGGGTTTTGGTCGCCAACACGGGTCAGCTCAGTCGTCCCATCACGCCGGAGACGTTCGTGTGTCCGCATCCGGTTCCGGGCCTTTACGGTCAATTGCTCTCGATGGTCAACGGCGGCTCGGCGCTCGATTGGGCGGGGAAGCTGATCGGCCGAAACAATCTTTCTGGCGAGGAGATTGACGCGGTCCTGCAAACAGTTCCGCCCGGCAGCGACGGTCTCTGCTTCTGGCCGCTCCTTTCCCCGGGGGGGCCGCAGGGAACGTCGGAATCCGGCGGACGGCTCTCCGGCATCACGCTGCGGCACACGAGCCGCCACTTGCTGCGCGCTGTCCTCGAAGGACTCGGCTGCGAGCTAACTCGCCATCTCGGCTTCTTCACCCAGGCGGGTTTTTCGGTTCAGCGGCTGGTCATGACTGGCTCGCCAGCCGCGTCACACCCCAGATACTCGCTGACATCAGCGGCTTGCCCGTGGTGTGTGTCACGCAGCCGGCCCTCAGCGCATACGGAGCGTCGATCGTCGCCCGCGCGTTGACCGAACCAAGCACCGACCTGGCGACCTTGTCCCGCCGTCTCGCGCCCGCCAGCCGAACCGTCATTCCCGATCACCACGCCTCGGTGTATCGCCGGCTGTTCGAGAAATACTTGAACCTGTTCGAAGCGCCGTGAGCAGCCCGACCGTTAGCAGCGGCTAAGCCGCCCGGCAGAAGCCGTGACAGCTTCTGCCCTCTTCGGACGGTAGGCCAGGCAGGCTGGCCGTTGCGACCGGCAATGTGCAGCATAACCTGCGGCGCAATAACGATTTAGAACAGATCGGGGTTGACCGCTCCTTCACGGCGGTGATATATTCGCTGTCGAGAGCCGATAAGAACGTTTGCGGGGCTCGGGCGTTTCTAACGGGCGCCAGAGAATAACGTGCTCACTCTGTAGGATGGACATTCCTGTCCGTCGCCTTTTTGACGGGCTGGAAAGCCCATCCTGCATCCCGAGCCGCACAGCTTATTCTCTGACGGTTGCTTACTTTTCCGCCGTGTTGATCGAGGGAATCATGCGACCAGCGAAGTGGGTTCTTGCAATTGCGGTGCTGGCGATCGGTGCCGGAAAGGTCGTCCAAGCGGCCGATGGCGGCCGGACCGAGGGCTTTGACATAACGATCCCGGCGACTGCAACAGCTCAGGAGCTGAACTACCAATACAACTTTTGGGTTCTGGAGGTGCATCTGAAGTCGCTGCGGATGATCCAGGTCCCTCTGCCAGACCCCAAAACAGGCACGGTGCGAAAGGAGCTGGTCTGGTACTTGCCTTACAAAGTGATCCGCCGGCCGCTGGCCGATGATGAATCCAAAGCCGATTTGGAACCGGCCAACCGTTTCGATCCCGAACCGACTCCGCCTATTTTCGCCCCCGAGTTTCTTTTGGTGACGGAAGACAATGACGCGCAGAAGCGATATCCCGATCAGATCATTCCCCAGGCGCAGGCAGCGATCATCAAGCGAGAGCGTCGGGAGCTGAAAAACTCGGTGGAAATCATCGGCCCATTGCCGCCGGTGACGCCGCCCGGAGCCGAAAAGGAAAACGCTCTTTACGGCGTCGCCATGTGGCGAGGGATCGATCCCGATACCGACTACTTCACCATCTATCTGATGGGCTTTTCGAACGGATATAAGTACGTTCGCGGTCCGGTTTCGTACGAGCAATTGAAGCAACTGGCGGCGGATGGGCAGTTAACCATGTCCGACCAAGTCTGGGACACCAAATCAGACTGGATTGGCGCCGGCGAAGTCGAAAACCTGTTCGACGAAAGCAAACCGCCACCTCAAGACGCGGAAAAGACGCAATGGTTCTACACGGTCACCAGTGATCGGTTGGCGACAGGAGAACCAGCCCAGATTTGGCGGCGCACGCTTCGCTTGCAATACTGGCGGCCGGGAGATCGCTTCGATCAGAACGAATTCGAAGTCCGTCTCCGCGGCGAGCCGACGTGGATCTATCGCCCCGACCGGCCGGTCGATCCGGCCCTGGCCCTTCCGGAGCCGAAGACCGGCCAATAGCTCGCACATCCAATTGAAGAATTGACGCCTCCGTGCGGCCTCGTCAATGGCTTGAGGGGCCGGATGAACTGCATGAGGTCGACGGGCCGGCTCGCTCGAATGACGACGAGTTTTGGCAGACCAAGAGCCGGAATGATCTGGAGCCGGTTTCTTTTTCCTCTCACGCGGACGATGCCGATTCTTGGACGGCCAAGATTGGCTTTTCGGAATGGGCGGCCGCCGCCGCAACCGTGGCCGGCCGAATCGGATAGCTGAAGTAGAAGCACGCACCAACCAGCAGCGCCCCCGAGGCCAGATTGGCCAACGTCACCGGGACTTGATTCCACAACCACCACTGGCCGAGCGAAACGTCAGCTCCCAGCAGCATGCCCACGGGGATCACGAACATGTTGACGACCGAGTGTTCGAATCCTTGAGCGAAGAACGTCATGATCGGCAGCCACGCCCCCACGATCTTGCCGGTGGTACTCTTGGCGGCCAGGGCCATCAAAACCCNNNCAAACCATCCAGTTGCACAAAACGGCTTTCGCAGAGACCGTGATCAGACCGGCTGAACCCCGCGCTTGATACGCCAGCGTCTTGGCCTCGGCGATCGCCACCAGCTTCTCGGCCATGGGATTGGCGACGCCGGTACTGGCTTCGGACAGGACAACGTAGAGCAGTACGGCGTAGAACAAACTTCCCGCCAAGTTACCTAGGAAGACCCAAATCCAGTTTCGCACCACCAAGCCTGCGGAAACCCGACCCGCGATAGCCGACGTGGTGAGCAAGGCGAAGTTGCCGGTCACCAGTTCCATTCCGAAAAGTACGATCATTACGAAGCCGACGGGAAACACCAAGGCCCCCACCAACCCCACTTTGGTCTGGACGGCCGCGGTGACGGCCAACGAGGTGGCAAAGCCCAGGAATGCGCCCGAGACTGCGCCTCTTAATAGAAGTTGACCAACCGGAAGCTCTGCCTTCTTGGTTCCGGCCTCGACCATTGATCGAACGACATCGGCTGGAGCTACATAGTCCATGGCGATGTTTCTCCTTGACATGCGTCTGCAATGTGTCTTCCCTGTGAGCCAGTTCAGCCAGTTCAGGAGCGAGCGCCTTCTCCGGGGCCAGCGACGGTCTTTCCGTCGGATCAGAAAACGGCGTGCCAAAAATCAGCCCTCGCGGGTGCCGTTTTGAAGTGCTTCCGACGGCCCGTGGCAAAAAACACCGCGTTCCGCGTAGATTTCGGGAAAAGTTTGGTTAGCCGCCGCAATTCCTCATGCGAGACCTCGCAGCCGGAAGCCGAAATCGATCCAGGTTCCCCAGGCACAAGGCGTGCGCGGATTTGCCCAAAAAGGCGGCATATCCATCGGAAAACGCGGTCAAAAACAGTGTGAGACAGCGTTGTCGGCAGGCAGATCGACTGCTAAACTAATCAGCCGGACATGGAACAACGGCTGACGCGCCAGGCCAGTGCCCTGCGAGGCGGCGGCCAAAGGGTTGGGTGCGGACGCGATGAGAGAGCACGTGTGACCCCCATTCGATTCTGCAGAAGCGGGGCAACACGCAAGGAAACCAGCAAATGGTTGGGAGATAGACCGATGGCACATAAGAAGGGACAAGGGTCCAGCCGCAACGGACGCGACTCGATCTCGAAGCGTCGCGGCGTGAAGCGTTTCGGAGGGCAGCGCGTTTTGGCGGGGAACATTCTGATCCGTCAGTGCGGCACAAAATGGCGGCCGGGACGCAATGTGGGTATGGGCCGCGACTACACGCTCTACTCATTGGTGGACGGAACGGTTTACTTCGATCAGGAAGGTCGTCGGATTAACGTCCAAGAACTCACGAACTAACGGATCAACCAGACATCCCGCAGCCGCGCCAAGAAGCGGCTGGCCTTGCGAACGATCGGAAACGCCCGGCTCATGCAGTCGGGCGTCGCTTATTGGGCCCGCGCGTGCAGTCCGAGCCGCCGCCGATAACTGTCGCGCACCCGGTCGAGGCCGATTTGGCTGGCGATCTGTTGCCATTGTTCCGCCACCGCTTTCAAGGCGTCCGCAGGGGTTTTCTGGCCGGACAGAGCCTCTCCCAACCCGGCCGTCAGGGCCGCCCGAAACCGAGGGGCTCCTGCGAAAGGCAGCTCGGCCACGACCGGCGTGTTTCGGTAGCTTTCCGCGGTGACCGCAACGTACTGCATACGTTCCTCGGCTGTCAGCTCTCGACCGACCCAGTTTTCGGCGGCAGCGATCTGCGATTCGCGGCACACTGTGCGCGCGGTCTCTGGGAAAGCTTCCAGCAACCGCTCTCGACACAACACGGCCAGCAAATGGCAAGCCGCCTCTCGCACCGCTCCAGACTCCGATGGCGGTACGCTGGCGCACAATCCGCCGAATGCCGCCAGGACACAGCGGTTCAAAGCGCGTTCCGGCGGCGGCTCCCATTTTTCGATCGAGTTATTGTAAACCTCGGCCGTTCCCGGCAGTTGAAAAAAGCCGATCTGCATTCCTTCCGGTCGACGAACCTGAGCGGCCCCCGGTGGCGCCGGATCGTCTGAACCAGCAAAGATCGAATCAGACGGTCTTTCCGGCGGACCGGTTTCCACCTGCGTCTTGTGTTCGTCCTTAGACCCGGCTTTGTCGAAGCGTGAGAAGACGAGCGGCTTGCCGTTCGAGCTGGTCTCGAACGTCAGCGCAATGGCAGCCCGCCCCGACAGGATCGCCCGCCGGCAGTCCTCCGGGGTGTAATGTAAGACGTCTTTGGGCATCAGCTTCACGGTGGCCAGACTCCGCTCCAGCGCGCGGACAAAGGCCGGACGATCGATCAACGGCTTGTTGGAGAAAATGTCGAAATAAAGCGAATAGTTCGCCGGGTGCTGCGCATAAGCTACCGCGCGCGCAAGAAACAAAGTCGCTCGGAACGGTTCTCCCCAGGGCTCCACAGCCACATGACCGGGAGCCCAGTCGTCCAGGTCTTTGACAAGCCGATGATAGTCGTCCCACGTGGAGGGCGGGTGGCCTCCGGCTTTCCGAAGCAGGTCCGCTCGGTAATAGCCAATCAAAGTCGGGCAGGAAATGGGCAGCGCCGCAGCTTGCTGCTCCACGGAACCGGCAGCAAGCCGTACGCCGCGCAACAGGTCGTTCCAATCCAGCACATTCGAAGAAAGCTGGCTTTCGGGAAACGGGGCCACCAGGCCCGCCTCGACGTAATCCGAAAAGTCGGGCAGGGGAAACACCACCAGATTGGCTTCAGACAAGGCCTGTTTCGCTTCCGGCGAATTCGGAATCTGCCCCAACTGCATAGGCAACTCGGTCACCGCAACCTCGGCGCCGGTCCACTCGCACCATTCATCCAGCAAAAGCTGCCAACGAGTGGCTAAATCAAGCCCTCTCGGAACGACCACCCGGAGCGACACGCCCTCAAACGGTCGGCGCTGCGGTTCCTCAGATTTCTCACGGGAACAGCCAACGACCGCCGCCAGCAGGCCGGCCGCCAAAACCAGTTTCCTCGTTGGAAAGCTTGTCAAATGGGTCTTTGTCATTGAGCTGTGCCAACCTTTCGCTACAAACCCCGAATGACCGTCCGTTGTTGATTCAGCGCGGAACCAGTCCATGCGCTATTGTGGCGCGTCGTCCCCTGGGACCGCCTCTGCCCGCGTCGCGGCTCCTCGCCGCTCGTGACCGGACCGCGCTCGACGCCGCAGTCTAGCCGACGCCCCCTTTCTTTGCACGGGTATGAGGCGTCCGACCGCAGCCGCCCAGCCCCGCTTCAGGCATGCCGGGGGATGCACTTCGCCAACCCATCTTCAACACAGACGACACCGGCGAACAGGGTAGACGCTGTCTTTTTATCTTACGCCGCAGAACATCGAGTTGACTGACGGACGATACGCCAATTTCATGAAAGGAAAAAGGTAACGGTTCATGAAGGGAAGATGCAGATATGGTGGCGATCGGCAATGGAGGGGCATACGGTAGCGACAGAAGCCGTCAGCCCTTGTCAAACGTGTAGTGGCCGCTTCCCGGCGAGTCGATGGTCAGAGCACTGGCCACGGTGCCGCCTTGCGTCTCAACCTCTGAGCAGACACGGGAAAGGAAAGCCGAGGCGGCGCCGAAGAGTTTCCTGCAATCCGAGAGCAAGCCGCGTGCGGAGACGGTCACGGACTCGGTCCTCGGAAGGGTGATATTCATACCCTTTGGGACGACGAGGGACTTCTGCGAAGCCGCTCCGCAAATTGCGCCTCCGTTGCGCGACACGGATCAACGGGCGCTTTGCGTGCCGCCGTGGAATAACCGGGCGACCGAGGTTCCTACTCGACTGTTCTTCCGGCTCCTTCAACCAGACTGGCAAAGGCAGAGCAGCACCTCCGAGTTCCGAGGGCGTTTGCGATCGGGGGCACGGTCAGATCACTGTCAGATGTTGTGTCGACGGTAGGGACCGCTGGGAGTTTCGCCTCCCAGGATGACCGGAACGTCGAGCCGCCGTCCTTCCCGGAGCACGGTCACCACGACCCGATCGCCCGGCTGTTTCCGTTCGACGATGCTCATCAAGTCGTCCCACGTTTCGACCTTTTCGCCATCCACGGCGATGATCAAATCGGCGGCGCTCACGTCGATCCGTTCAAAGACAAAAGGTCCGCGGCGCCGACGGATGATTCGCGGCCCGCGTAGTCCGGCTCGTTCCGCTGGACCGTTCGGGACCAACTGAGTGATCAGCAGACCTTTTCCGGTTTCGTAGACGCCCCGGATTCCCAAATCCGGCCGGATCACGTGTCCGTGAGTCAAGAGCTGAGGCACGACGCGCGAGATCAGGTTCACAGGGATGGCAAAGCCGACTCCGGCGCTTTGGCCGGTCTTGCTGGCGATGGCCGTGTTCATGCCGATCAACCGACCGTGCGCGTCCAGAAGCGGCCCGCCGGAATTGCCCGGGTTGATGGCCGCGTCGACCTGGATAATCGACTTGATGGTGCGATTGGCTCGAATCTGCATCGACCGGTTGAGGCTGGAGATGATACCGGTGGTCAATGTTCGTTCTAAGCCGAAGGGGTTGCCGATCGCGAAGACGCGCATGCCGACGCGCAAATTGCTGGAATTGCCGAAGATCACCGGATGAAGCACGTCGGGAGCCGCGTCGATCTTGATGACCGCAATGTCGTTGATCGGGTCCGCTCCGACGAACGACGCATCGTACGTCTTTCCATCGAAGAGCCGGACAGCGACGGCTTCAGCGTCTTCGATCACGTGGAAGTTCGTGAGGATATGGCCCGCTTTGTCGATGACCGAACCGGAACCGGTTCCCTCCTCCGGTACCTCCAGCAAAAAGAAACTGTCCAGCCGCGTACTGCGGGTCGTGATGTTGACCACGCTCTTGTTGACCCGCTCATACACGGCGACATTAACGGCCTCTTCCGGCGTCAAGCCCTCCGTGTTGAACAGCCTCGAGGCCGGTACCGGAGACGGCGCGGGGGGTGTCGCTTCCGAACCGGGGTGAGCGGGAGCCGGTTGAATGGGGAAGGTTGGTCCCCGACGGCCGCCGCGAACTTGAGCGGTGGCCGGCTGTTCCCAAGGTCGCTCCACCAGACCCACGGCTAAAAGGCCACCCAGCAACGCAGAAAGCAAACATCCCATCCATTGTCGCATCGCAAAGACTCCTTCCTGTCGTGATCTCAGTTCCCCCGGCGATCGGCCGGAACGTCCCGGCTGGCTGAATCGCTTCTCTCAGGTGGCATGTATACGCACTTCCGCGCATTGGCTCAAGACGGAGTTCTGCTGTCGAAACGGGGGCCGCCGGAAGACTGTCCGAACCGAGCTCGAAGCGTTCCGGCGGGCTCGACGCCGACGCTCGATTCTCATGGACGCTCCCCGGCGGGCGGCTTCTCACTCACCGCGGCATTTCGCCAACAAGGGACGGATGATCGGTTCCGGGAGGAACCCTCGCAGTTTTTCCTCGGCGCTGTCGCGGCTCATAGTCGCGATTTGCTTGATCAGCGTACTGGAAACGTGAGAATAGTCCTCGCTAGCCATCAAGAAGACCGTCTCGATGTCGGGCGCCAAGGTTCGGTTGGCCAGCGACATTGAGAATTCCGCTTCCATGTCGGTCAGCGTGCGGACTCCCCGCAACATGACCGCTGCTCCACACGCGCGGACGAAATCGACCGCCAACCCCTGAAAGCATTGAACGTCCACGTTCTTCAGTGAGGCTAAGACTTCCCGAGCCAAGCGCAGCCGCTCATCGGGCGAGAACAGCGGCTGTTTGTCCGGATTGATCCCGACCCCGACGGTTAAGCGGTCGAAGAGGCGAGCCCCCCGTTCGATGATGTCCAGATGGCCTAGGGTGAGTGGGTCAAAGCTGCCGGCGTAGACAGCGTGACGGGGATCAAGCGGACGAGTCATCGAGTCCTCCAAAAAATTGTTCAGCCCGCCGCGCCGATCCGGGGCGCGGGCGACCTTCGACGAGACCAAATTGAGAAAAGACCTTTGGCGATCCCTGGCGCAGACGGAACCGAGCCGGTAGGGTGATTCCGCGTCTGAACCAACCAGCCCATTCTTTCCGGGGAGTGGCTTCGACATCGCCGCCAGCGAGTCGGTGCGGACGATGCTGGCAGTCGTGTCGTATGTCACAATGACAGTTTGGCGGTTCCGCACGGACTTTGCAAACGCACGGGATCGGCAAAAAGGGCTTTTCCGCCACGACCGGGCGGGACACGGGAAAGAGCGATGCCGCCTAACCCTCGACACAGCCAAGCCTTGCGTCTTGCCGCACAGATCGATGTCCCCTCATCGGGTAATCGACTCGAGGCGGCACGTGGTTTGCGACAACGAAGAAACCGCCGATGAGGCAGCGGAGTGTTCGGAATCCAGTTTCCGCCGCGGAGATTCTTTTGACAGTTTCGCGCCGGCCATTGTAGGATGCGAGGCAGCGGTCGGATGTGAATTGCGGACGAGGGGCCAATCGATGCCAGTTTTTCGCTGGGGGCATTATTGGAATGCCCTGCATGACATCGAGCGAGAGGTGGACCGCCTGCTCCAGAGCGTCAACCTGACGTTCCAAACGTTCCGCATGGGGCGTCAGTACCCGCCGATCAATCTTTACGAGCTTGAAGACGAGTATTTGTTGACGGCGGAGCTCCCTGGCGTCACGTTGGAGAATCTGGAGCTGACGGTGGCGGGGGGCGTGTTGACCCTGAAAGGCAAGCGGAACGAACTGGAGGCGATTCCGGAGGAACGATTTCGTCGGCAGGAGCGACCGCAGGGGGCGTGGCAACGTTCGCTGACCCTGCCGGAACGCGTGAACGAGGACGAGCTGACGGCGGAGTTCACCAACGGAGTTCTGAAGGTTCATTTGCCCAAGGCGCCCGAAGCCCGCGCACGACACATTCCCGTGGTGGAAGGCGAAGGGTAATGCGTCCCGGCCAGCCCAAGCGCGGCGATTTCGCCCGAGTCGGGAGACCAAACCGATGACGAACGAATTGTCGAAAAGGCAAGAAGCGGAGGTCGAAGCTGGCCGCGAACCCGGGCAGCCCCTCGAACGGTATGTCTTTACGCCGCCTATTGATATCTTCGAGACGGAAGACGGTTTGGTGCTGCGGGCGGATTTGCCGGGAGTCTCGGTCGAAACGCTGGACCTGCAGGTCGAGGATAACAAGCTGACGTTGTTTGGCCGAGTCAAACCGGAAGCTCCGGAGGGAGCCCGATTGCTGCATCAAGAATACGCTGTTGGAGATTACTTCCGTTCGTTCATTCTCAGCGACGACGTAGATCACGAGCGGATCACCGCCAAACTCACGAATGGCGTTCTGGAAGTCTTCTTGCCGAAAGCTGCGAAACCGGAACCTCGCCGCATTCAGGTGAAGTCCGAATGAGGCGATGGTGACTGATCACCAGTCTTTTACTTCCAAGGGAGGCAGGCCATGGCGGAACAAAGCTCAACAACGTCCCCGGAGAATCCATTGACGGCATCGGTCGAACGATTGCGACGGGAACTGGATCATTGGCTGGAGGTCGCCTGGCAGCAGGGCGAGCGAGCGTTGGACAAGATTGGTGTGCGGGCC
>JAADHY010000193.1 GCA_013151585.1 Planctomycetota bacterium | reverse complement strand
ACGTTTGGAACGCCTGCCGCCAAAAGGGCATCGAGTTCCTGCGGACCAGCCAAGCCCCGGACGGAAGCTGGACCGCACCGTCCGCTCCCGGCATCACTGCCGTGGTGACCGCAGCTCTGTTGACCAATGGTCTGCCGCCGTCGGATCCCACGGTCGAGCGGGCTCTGAAGCATCTAGCCAGCCACATCAAGCCGGACGGAGGCATTTATTACACGAGCAGCCATCATCGCAACTACGAAACATGCCTCGCTCTGCTGGCGTTCCAATTGGCGAATGTCGATGGGCGGTACGACAAGATCGTCGCCAAGGCCGAAAGATTCTTGAAGGGGCTGCAATGGGACGAAGGAGAAGGGCTGGAATCGTCAGACCCGGCTTACGGTGGTGCCGGCTATGGCAGTCATGAACGCCCCGATCTGTCGAACACGCAATTTCTGGTCGAAGCGTTGCGAGCGGCGGGAGCGGGGCCCGACGACCCAGCGATTCGGAAAGCACTCATTTTCATCTCCCGCTGCCAGAACCTGGAGAGCGAGCACAATACGCTGCCTTTTGCCGCTAAGATCAATGATGGCGGCTTCTACTACACGGCTGCAGCGGGGGGCGAATCGAAAGCCGGCGTCACGCCGAATGGCGGACTGCGTTCTTACGGGAGCATGACCTATGCAGGGTTGAAGAGCATGATCTACGCCGGCCTGACGGAGAAGGATCGTCGCGTGAAGGCAGCGCTGGAGTGGATCAGCCGTCACTACACGCTCGACCAAAACCCCGGCGTGGGGAAACAGGGACTTTTCTACTACTACCAAACGCTCGCCAAGGCGCTGGCCGCCGCTCGTGTTAAGCGGCTGGTGGATGCTCAGGGCGTCCAGCACGACTGGCGTCGCGAGTTGACGGAGACACTAGCCCGCTTGCAAAAGCCGAACGGCAGTTGGGTGAATGAGGCGGCTCGTTGGTACGAAGGCGATCCGAATCTGGTCACCGCTTACGCTCTGCTGGCACTGGCTTATTGCGATACCGAAGCGCCGCCCGGACTCCACCGGACGTCGCGGCCGGACCAGAAGTAGCTGGTCGTGCCGATGTCGGAAGCTTGTCGGAAGCCGTGCGCCGGAGGCCGGTCAACACGTGGCCTCGCTGCTCAGAGGCTTCTTAGGTCCGCGTAATGGTTTGAACGCGGCTTGCTCGGGTTGTTCGTGAATCGTGCGAAGATCACCCGGCTGCAGCCGAGGGGGCCAGGCAACAAGGCTGCACCGCACAGGGCTTAGGTGAACGATCCGGGCTTGCGGCCTGTTCCTCGAAGAAAGCGAGGCCGTGTCCATGGACTATTGCCATGTGTTCCCTCGATTGCTTTTCGGGCCCCATCCGCGAAGTGCGCGCGACATTGACTTGTTGGCTCAGAAGGAAGGCGTCACGGCTGTTCTGAACTTGCAGACGGACGAAGATATCGCCAGCCTCGCCCTCGACTGGGACGCGATTGTTTCGCACTACGGGCAAGCCGACATCCAATTGCATCGCATCCCGATCCACGATTTTAATCCCCAGTCGCTTCAAGAGCACCTTCCGGCCGCCGTGGAGCAACTGGCCCGCCTGTTGCAGGAGGGACATACGGTGTTCGTGCACTGCAACGCCGGTGCGGGCCGATCGCCGAGCATCATTGTGGCCTATTTGCATTGGGTGCAAGGGTGGGAACTGTTCGATGCCGACGCATTTGTGCAATCCCGCCGCCTTTGCAGCCCCGACCTGGATGCCATTCGCGCCGCCACTGACCGTTGGCACGCACAAAAGAGCGATCCGTCGGGACCGGAAACAGGCCAATGACGCGGGGCCGCCGAGGGTTTTTTCCGGCGCTCTATATGGGATTTCGTGATTCTGGTCCATGCCTCTGGGGCATGAGGAAGCGGTCGCCTTACCTCGATGTTTTCAAGACGTCGGTCACGGCTCAAGGCCGCTCGCCAGACGATGTCCCTTCCGCCCCGGTCGGGGGGAGAAGGTGCCCGAAGGGCGGATGAGGGGGGCCACAATGGCTCGAGTCGGCGCAGAGGTCTGGAGAGGCGCTCCGCTCAACCCGGGCTACCGCCAACGGAGTGAACGCAACGCGCTAGCGTGCGGTCCCTGCGGCTTACACGCTTGGGCCGGCAACGCGACCGGACGCTAGCGCGTTCCGCTCACGCTTCACGCTGCGTACCGGAGGCCAGCGCCTTTTCCGCTTACTGTTTCTACTGTTTGACGCCGATCGGAGAGCCCTCACCCGGCTCGCTGCGCGAGCCACCCTCTCCCGCACGCGGGAGAGGGGACTTTCGCACGCAGCGCACACTGACACGGCCGATGGGTGAACCGTGTCGGTTTATTTTGACATGTACCAGAATCGTGAAACTCAATTTAGTCGCGGGCCAACTCCAGGCAGCAGATGCTCGACTTGCTCCGCAAGTACAACCGATTGCCGATGAGTGCCGGATGCGACAACAGGCCTGCTTCGTCATCAAAGACACGCAAACGCGACACCAACCGGTAGCGGCCTTTGGAGACATCGACCAGAAGCAGTTCCCCGTCTGCCGACGCGATCAGCAGTCGGCTGTCACCGGCCAAGATCGAGACGTGGTCTTCGAAGGCTCGATCGGCCGCTCTCCAGACGGTGCGCAATGCCTCCCGCAGGTCGAGGCAGAACAGCTCGCCCGAGCATCCGTAAACCTTGCCGTCCATGACCACCGGTGAGGTACTGTCGGGCAGCAAATCGTCGTTCTTTGCGGTCGGCCGCGCTATGATCGTCCCGTCTCGGCGGAAGCCGTAAAGCCGCGTGCCGTTGTTTTCGCTCGCGACCAGCAACTGACCACCGACGCGGAGTGGGCTGGGCACATTGAAGTCGCCTTCCTCCGGTGGAATGAGGCTCCACAGTCGTTTGCCGGTCGTCGCGTCCCAGCCCCCCAAGGAAATCTGATCATACCCGACGATCTGCCGCCGCCCGCCGAACTCGCCGACAAAAAACGACGCGTACGCTGACGGAAAGCCCGGGCATCGCCAGACGGTCTTGCCCGTCGAGGCCTCGAGGGCCACAAGCGACGCCGTCTCCGCGCCTGGGTTCACGATCAGCCGCCCGTCGACCAACAGGGGCGACGACGTCAGCCCCCACGTGACCAGCTCCGAGCGGAACTCGCGGATCAATTGGCGTTTCCACAGAACCCTGCCGTCGTCCAACCGCACGCAGTGCAAATCGCCGAACGCTCCCAGTAGGTAGACCCGACCGTCGTGGATGAGCGGTGTGGCTCGAGGCGAGTTGCCATAATCCAAATCCCCCGGCGCCGAGTAGCTCAACTGCCACAACTGTCTGCCAGTCCGAGCATCAAGGCAGCGGAAGATGTCTCGCTGGCGGGCGTCGTCTCGGTCGGAGACAATGACCACGTGTTCGGTGCCAACGATCCCGGCCAGCCCATCGCCGGTCAGCTTTTTCTTCCACAGCATGTTCGGCCGTGGCGAGAGTCGTTTTGGCAGCCAGTCGATGAGTCCATTGCGAGCCGGACCTCGCCATTGCGGCCACTCCTTGTTCGAACCAATCATTGGTTCCGCGGGAACACGATTGGCCGGCGCCGAGCGGTCAGGAGCCCTATCGTGCTTCGATGCTTCCGGCGCACTGTGTTCCGTTTGGCGGCTCGTTGGTGCGCTCTCTTTTCGAAGGGGAACGAAACCGGCTCGGCTTTCCAGCGCCTTTAGTAAGGCGCGGTCCTTTCGGACCGCTTCCAATGCCGCAAGAATCGCGGACCGGTCTTCAGCCGAGACGGATGCAGTAGCGAAGACGGTGACGAAAGGCACCGCCGCGGTCTGCCCGACCACGCGCAAAGCGCCCGGATCGATCGTGCCGCAGCCTTCCAGCAACGGCTGCGCATAGCTGGAAATGACAGCGGCGACCCGAGTCCGGCCTTCGTTCTCCAGCACGCGCAAAGCCGCCTCGTTACAGTCCGGAGCGATCTCAGTTGCTTGGGGAACACTGATGCCCTCCTGCCGCAAGGCATCCATGGCCGCTTGATGTTTTTCCGCGGAATCCTTTGGTCCGAAGATGATGCGGTAGCCCTTCAGATCGCTCAACCGCTGAGCGGGATCGGTCCTTCCCACGACGAAAAGGCCCGTCAACGTGGTCTTGCCTCGCTTGTCGGTCAGTGTGGCGATCGGGCGAATCGACAGGCGGCATTCGGCCGCGTCGTATTCCGCCAGCGCCCTTTTGCCAATGATCAAGTCCAGCCGATCGCCGGGTTTCGCCGGCAACGCTCGCTGCAAGGCTTCCACGTACAGCACCGTCACCTTCCGGCCGAGGCGGTTTTGCAGAAAGACGGCCAGCTTGTCATAGTCACGCTGGGCATAACCTTCGACACACGCACATGAAAGCGGCGCCGCCAGCGGATCCATCACCGCGATCGTCAACGGAGCCTGTCGTTGCTCGGCGAGCCCCAGCGACGACAGCCCCAAAAAGGAAAACAAGACGAAAATCCCGCCGCACAGCGTGCCCACGCGCCGAGACCGCCGAAACGCGGCCAAGCCCTTCTGACGAACGACACACGATTTCATAGCGTCCTCCTTTGAAAGCAATCAGTCGTAGCTGTTCTGCGAAGACGGGACCTTGGCAAGGCGGACAATCGGGACAGGCGTTTGCGCCGAAACTCCACTCTACGGGTGTGTGCCGGCTGGCTCACGTGGTCCTCGACCGGCTTCGCCGACGCGTTTGGTCGAGCGACTCACGGACCACCGGCTTTGGAACAGAGCGAGCAGTGACTAGCCTCCGGGCCCCCGCCGGCCGCCAACTTTTCGTTCAAACACGATGACGTGACGCCGAGTGATGTCGAGCATGTAAACGCGACGGCCGTCCGGGCTGACGTCGATCGCCACGTGCTTGCAGCCCGGAACCAAGTCGGCGATAGCGACGACATCCACAAACTGACCGTCCGGGGTGTAGCGTTTGATGCGTCCCAGACTGGCTTCGGACGTGTAAAGGTAGCCACCGGGGCCGAACCGGATATTCATGGGGTTGCAGCAACTTCCAAACCCGATCACGCCGGTCCGATCCTTCTTGCCCCAGACGTGCAGCAGTTTTCCCTCGCGGTCATAACGCACGACTCGCATGCGAGCGTTTTCTGCGACAAACAACTCGTCGTCTCGGGCCTGGATGTCCATCTGGCCGCAACAGCCACGCAGTCCGGTGATGATCCGTTTGGGGTTGTTTAGGTCTCGGTCCAGCCGCCAGACGTCGTAGCCGTACCCCTTGGTCGATGGGCAGGCTACAAAGACGTCGCGGGCTGTCACTGCGATGCCCGTCACCGCTCGTTTGCGGAAGGCCGCGTAGAAATTACGCAGGGCTGCCGAGCGCCGCGGCGACGGCCTCAGTTTCGACAACTCTTCCGTCAGCTTGCGGTACCGGTCGATGACCTCGCGATAGTTGCGAGCCAGTTCTCCAGTCAGGCGGCCCCGCGACTGTTCTTCTCGCACTTTGTTCGACATGGCTCGCAGTGCTCGCTGGACCTTCATCAGCTCCTTGGAGAGCTCTCGCATGCGAGCGGCGCGGGCCCGTTTCTCTTCCGGCGTCAGCTTTGGCGTCTTGTCCTTATCTTCATCGGGCGCGGAAGGCATCGGTTCGAGCTCGGCAATGTGCGGTGCTTCGACTGTGCGCAGGACTCTGCCGTTCGAATCCAACTTCGCCAGCCGGCCTCGTCCGCCGACATAGATCGTGCCGTCTTCCGCCACGCCGATCGCCTGGGGCGTCATTTCCAGAGGCCATGTGGCGATCAATCGACCGGACGGCGACAACACGCGAATCCCGGCGGGCTCCTGCACCGATTGAAGTTCCAGTCCGCCCCCGGGAATCACCGAATACTTGAGTTCCTCGCCCCCGCACGCGGCCAGAAAGCGGCCGTCTCGGCTCAAACAAAAGGTGTGGATCGTTTTCATCCCGCCCTCGCTCGGGAGAGCGATCATCGCGACTTGCTTGTGCGTCGTGGGGACTTTCTTGTCCGATCGCGGTCGGCGGTGGTTGACGGCGCGGGGTTCGCGCCGCGACGGACCGGAGTCGGCCACTTTGACCGGCGACCGCACTTCGGCCTCCTCGCCGCCGGAAGTCATTCGCGGCCTTTCTTCCCGAGCCGCCGTCGTCTGGCTCGCGGCTTCCGTGGCCGGAACAAACACGTGGATTTGATGCTCGCCGGGATTCAACAGATACAGACGCCCGCCGTCCGGGCTGGCGGCTACCGGCACCCGCACGCAGTCGACGCGGAACTCAGGCAGGGCGACCACGCCGCGAAACTGCCCCGTTGGCGAGAACCGCTTGACCACGACTGGCGGCCCGGATTCGGCCGTGTACACGTCGCCGTTCGGGCCGAAACACAAGTTCTTCGGCTCGCAGCAACCGCCGAAGCCGTCGGGAGCTTTGCGCTCGCGCTTGCCGAAAAAGGCGAGCCGTTTCCCGTCGAAGTCGTATTTCAAGACGCGATGGCGGCCGTTTTCCGGAATCCAGATGTGTCCATCATGGACGATCGCGTCCATTTGACCGCAACAACCGCTCAACCGATCGATAATCCGTTCGGCCGTTCCCGTTTGCCGATCGACCTTCCAGACGGCGAAGGTGTAGCCTTTCAGGCTGGGCCCAACGATGAACAAGTAGCGGTCCGTTGCGGCGACGGCGTTGACCTCTTGCGCCTGAGCGCGGAGCAGCTCCTGCCGATCCACTTGTACCCGTCGCGGCGGATAGCCGAAAAGGCTTTTGAGGAAAGTCTGGAGCGGTGATTCCCGGGGCTCTTCGTCAAGGATTTCGATGGCATCCAGTAACAGCTCCTCTTCCTCGTCCTGGGCGGGCTCGATCTTTCGTTCTTGCCGTTCGCTTTCCCCTTCCTGCCGGACGCCGATGTCGCTTTTGTCGACATCCTTCGTTGCGTTGGAGCTGTTCTGGTGCGAACGGTCGCCGCTCGCGGTAGTCTTTTGCTGAACGTCTCGTTTGTTCCCAGAGGAGGGCCCCTGTTTCCCTTCCGACGGCTCGGACTTGTTTTCACCCCCCTCAGTCATCTTTCGGACTTCCCTCATGGCGGGAGTTTCCATCAGCACTTTCGGCGCCTTGCCGGGAGCGATCTTCACGATTTGGCCTTCACCGCCCACGAAGATCGTCCCGTCCGGCGCGACGCACACGCTTTGCGGTTCCACGGGGATCGACCAGGACCGGACGAAACTGCCGGTGGAGCGGAGCAGCCGCACTTGCGGCCCGCGGCCGTCGGCCGACTGGCAGGCGGCCACGATGTTGCCCTCCTGATCCAGGCAAAACGTGGTCAGTCCCGCACCCGCCTTGATGATTTGGATTTGCTTGTGGGACGGCCGCCAAGCGGGATCAGACCGAAGCCGTTTGAGCAGCTCCCGCTGCCGCTCTTCGTACGTTTTGCGAAGCTGCTCGACCACGCTAGCTGGGACCTCGGTCGCCATTTCGCTCGAGCCCGTAACAGCCGCCTCTTCCGACGGCGCTACCTCTTCTTCGACTGTCATTGTCGGCAAGGCTGTTTCGCGCGCCACCTGCTCTCT
>JAADHY010000008.1:4345-12156 GCA_013151585.1 Planctomycetota bacterium | reverse complement strand
GGTCATTGCGGGGGGCTCGGACGTGCTGATCCTGACTCGGACAGCGGCACGGCGAGCGCGGGTGTTAAACGTCCTTCGCGAATCGGAAGCTGTCGTCACGGTTAGCGAAGGATTGCGGCAACGAGTTCTCGCCCTGGGCGCGTCTCCCGAGCGTGTGCACACGATCTACCAGGGGATTGACGCATCCGTTTTCCATCCGGGGGATCGTCGAGACGCTCGACAGCAACTGGGCCTTTCGGACCACTACCGTGTGCTGGTCTGGGTTGGCCGCATGGTACCCGTCAAAGGATTGGAAGTTTTGATTGATGCTTTCACGGTGGCGGCCGGCGGGTGCGGAAGCCTACACCTGTACCTGCTGGGCGACGGCCCTTTGGTGACGCCGCTGCGTCGCTGCGTCGAGGAGCGTCACTTGATGGATCGAGTCCATTTCGTGGGGCCCGTCCCGCACCACGATCTTCCGACATGGTACCGCGCCGCGGACGGAACGGTGCTGTCGAGCTGGTCCGAGGGACTGCCGAACGTCTTGCGGGAATCATTGGCCTGTGGAACGCCGTTCGTCGCCACGGATGTTGGAAGCATCTCGGAGATTGCCGACGCGGCCTATTCGCTGCTGACGCCTGCCGGCGACGTGATACTGCTGGCCGATGCGATGCGCCGGATTACGGACGAACGGTACCGCCGCGGAGCGGAAGCCTATCGGGCTCGGACGTGGGATGACACTGCGCGAGATTTCTCCGATTTGCTCGCGTCGCTGCAGCATGCCCCGGGCGCCGAACGCCGCACCATTGTCTCCGAGACTTCCGAGGACGGGGCTTTGCAAGCCGGCTTTCCCGAAGAAGCGCTCATCCCAGCCGGCGCGGGGGCGGCCGAGCAGCCAAGGTGATCTCCAGAGGCAACGTGATCGTACAGAAACGAAGGAAACGGTTGATGAGTCCCAGACCGATTTCGCGTGTCCTGGTCGTGGCCTACCTGTTTCCACCGGTCGGTGGAGCGGGGGTGCAGCGGATTGCGAAATTCGTCAAGTACCTGCCCGACTTCGGCTGGCATCCTACGGTCTTGACGGCGGCCAATCCGTCGGTGCCCTTGCTGGATTCCAGTTTGCTGGCGGATGTCCCTTCGCAGGTTCCCGTCGTTCGCGCTCGGACGTTGGAGCCCGATTACGCATTGAAGAAAACCGTTTCGGGATGCGACGACCCGGCTGGGCCCACGGGTTCCGGGATCGTGTCGTTCCTGAAACGCTTGGCGCGCCGGTGGGCCAACGCGGTGCTTCAGCCGGATCCTCAAATCTTGTGGTATCCCGCGGCCGTTCGATGGGGGACGAAGGTTCTGCGAGCCACCCACCACGAGGCGATTTTGGTCACGGCACCCCCGTTCTCGTCGTTCCTGGTCGGTGCCACGCTGAGCCGGCGAACCGGACTGCCATTGTTGCTCGATTACCGAGACGAGTGGGACATCAGCAACCGGTACTGGGAGAACAAGCAGCACGGAATGATCAGTCGATTGTTGCAATCGGCCATGCAGCGATCGGTGGTGCGGCAAGCCCGCGCTCTGATTGCGACCACTCGGGCGAGTGCCGAATCGCTGCAACACATCGCCCGTCAGGCCGGCTCAGCGGCACGATCGGTTTGCATTTACAACGGCTACGACGCGGAGGATTTTCGATCGTTTTCCAGCCGCACGGACAGGCCGTCGGACGGTCGCTACCGATTGGCCTATGTGGGAACGCTTTGGAACCTCACTTCCGTCGAGCCGTTGGTGAAAGCTGTCATGCTGCTGTGCGAGCAGAATCCGGAATTGGCGAGGCAATTGGAGCTGGTTTTCGCCGGACGCCGCACGGCCTCGCAAGACGCGCTTTTGCAGAAGCTCGCCGGCCTTCCTTGTCGCGTGGAACGGCATCCGTACCTATCTCACGACGCAGCCCTCGATCTGATGCGATCGGCCGATGGACTCTGCCTGCTTCTTTCCGACGTGCCGCACGCAGACCGCGTTGTGCCAGGCAAGGTGTTCGAGTATCTGGCGACCGGACGGCCGATCCTGTTCATCGGACCGCGCGGCGAAGTGGCTCGGATTCTGGAGCCCTGTCCGCATGCGTTCGTGTGCGAAGCGACTGACATGGCCGGTATCCGGAACGTTCTCCGCGAACAACTGCAACACCACGTCCGCAGCGCCGATCGGATCACCACGCCGCGCGACGCCAGCGACTCGAAACGCGACGGTTCGAGCTGGAGCCCAAGTCAGTACGAACGACGTCAATTGACGGCGCAACTGGCCGAGCTACTCGACCAGATCACGCGCCAGTCGCACCAACGACAGGCTCGCCAGCGGGCGCCGCAGGCCGGGGAATTGTCGTCCGGAGAATCGCTGTCTGGAAAGAAGGCGTCGCCGTGTGAACTCGTCGGCGCCGAACACTGACAGGATAACGGGACTTTTTGCGAGAAAGAGCAGGTCGATGCGAGGTTTCCTCTGTCTCATGTATCACAACGTTGTTCCCGATGGGGCTGCGTTTCCGGACTTGAGCCCCTCGGTGACGTCGTACTTCGTCGACGCGTCGGCCTTTGCGCAGCAAATGGAACGGCTCGGTCGGACGGCCAGCAGCCTTCGATTCTCGGACATAGAAACGTTCTTCCGCGACCCGTCGCCAAACCGTTTGCCATCGGGGGCCCATCCGCCGGTGCACGTCACCTTCGATGACGGCTGGCTCGGCTCGGTGGATTTGGCAGGCGAAATCCTGGAACAACACGGCCTGAGCGCGACGCTGTTCGTGACGACAGGCTTGATCGACCAGCCACGCTTCCTTGGCCGGGGCATGCTGAAGTGCCTACCGCCGGAAACGTTCCGCATTGGCTCCCACGGTCACTCTCACCGGTTTCTATCGCTGCTTTCGACGGATGCGATCCGCCAGGAACTCCAACAGTCCAAAGCAATGCTGGAAGACATCGTGGGTTACGAAATAGCGGCCCTGTCGGTTCCCGGCGGTGCAGCGGACGAGCGAGTGGTTCGTATCGCGCAGGAATGTGGGTATCGGTACGTTTTCACCTCCCGGGTGGGCGACAACACGCTGAGGACGGGGCCCTTCGACATCGGTCGTCTGGCGGTGAAGCGGTCGACCTCGATGGCCCAATTCGAGCGTTGGTTGGCGGGAAACATTCTGGCGGAACGAATTCGAGCCCGGTTGCTCCGGGCGATCGGCCGTGTCCTGGGGCAAGACTATTACGGAAAGATAAGACGTCGGCTGCTGCGGGAGTGTCCCCATCAGCAGGAGATGACGGACCTGTACCGCGCCGCCCAGAAGAGCTCGAACGAGGAAACACACGGCTGCGAGCTTGAACCTGCGACGGGAGAATTGCAATGCGTTGGTGGTTGAAAGCTGGCGTGGCCCGCTGTCTGGCGTGGCTGCCCGCCGGAGAAGCAATCCACTTCTGGCTGCAGCGCCGGTTCGGTGAGCTGCGGCATCTGGAACAATCGACTCGGTTCGACAACGCGGAGTATTTTCTGCGGACGACGCGAGCTCACGCGGGATACGTACACGGCCTGCGTGTGGTGGAGCTTGGCACAGGCTGGGTCCCGGCCGTTCCGCTGGCTTATGCGGTCGCAGGCGCGTTGGTCGCGACCTACGACGTTCGGCGGTTGGTGCGAGACGATCTTTTCGCTCGCACACGCGATGAGATCGGCCGGCGCGCGGAGAAGCTGGCTGCCGCCGCCGGGCAATCACCGGCTCGGTTCTGTGCCCGGCTGGCCCGCATCGCAAAAGAAACGCAATTCGACCGCGCCCTGCGGCGTCTCGGGGGACTGTATCGCGCGCCTTGGAACACCTGCCGGCTGCCGTACAAAGACAACGCCGTCGACTTGGTTGTTTCCAACTTGGTGCTTCAGTGCGTCCATCGAGCGCTGCTGCCGCCATTGCTGGAAGAAATGCGCCGGGTACTAAAGCCGGGCGGCTTGTCCATCCATCGGGCTTCACTCACCTGTGAGTACGCGGCCGGCGATCCCCGTCGGCATCCGCTCAGCTATCTGAAGTACTCCGACGCGACCTGGAACCGATGGTTCAACCACTCGATCAAGTACGTCAACCGTTTGCGCTACTCCCAATTCCTGCAGTTGTTTGAAGAGGCCGGTTTCGAAATCGCCGAAGTCCGCCCGGCGGTCGATTACGATGCCATCCCTCACTTGAAAGAGTTAGGAGTCGCGGACGAGTTTCGAGGTTTCTCCTGGGAAGATTTGGCGACGACTGGGTTTGAGATTGTCCTAAAGAAGCCGGCCGCGGTCCCATCGAGCACAGCGTATCTGCAGCCGGTCGCCGTGAATGCAGACTAACGAGGCTGATGTTCAAATGCCGAATTTCCCCCAAAAGCCCGCCTCGCCAGCACAGGAGACCGGCGTGGAAGCATCGCCACAAAGGATGTCGCGACCAAAACGGACGTCCCCTCTCCCGCTTGCGGGAGAGGGTGGCTCGCTGAAGGCGAGCCGGGTGAGGGCCCGCTCGCTCCGACCCTCTCCCCCACGGCTGCGCCGCGGGGGCGAGGGGACCTCACACCACGTTTTCCGGTTATTTCGAATTCGGCTGGTCCTGTTGATTTACCGTTTGAGCAACGAGGTGAGACGATGAACCCGTCATGGGTCGAATGGGCTTTTTGGATCAGCGTCGCCGGGCTTTTCTACATTTACTGCGGCTACCCGCTTTTGGTGTGGTTGTTGGCGAAATGGCGGCCCGGCGAGCGGCGCAAGAACCGCACCGCCTCGACCGTTTCGGTCGTCATTGCCGCTCACAATGAGGCGAAAAACCTCGACCGAAAGCTCCGCAGCATCTTGGCCGCCCAGGGGCAAGAGCGAATCCGGGAGATTATCGTCGCGTCCGATGGATCCACCGACGCAACCGAATCGGTCGTTCGCTCTTTCGACGATCCGCGCGTTCGGCTGATGGCCTTTCCGCAGCGCCGCGGTAAACCGTCGGTCTTGAACGATGTAATCCCGCAATGCGCTGGGGAAATCGTCGTCTTGACTGATGCGCGGCAGGAGCTGTCGCCCGACGCGATCAACGAGCTGGCCGAAAGTTTCGCCGATCCGACGATCGGAGCCGTTTCGGGCGAACTGGTCTTTCGCTCGGCCGAGGATACAACCACCGCGTCGACCGGTGTGGGCGCGTATTGGACTTACGAAAAGTTCATCCGAAAGTGCGAAGCGCGATTTCGATCGGTCCCGGGCGCGACCGGCGCTTTGTATGCGATTCGGAAAGAGCTGTTTCGTCCGATCCCACCGGACACGATTCTGGACGACGTCGTGATCCCCATGCAGATCGTCGAACAAGGCTATCGCGTCGTCTTCGAACCGAAGGCCGTTGCTTATGACCGTCCGTGCCGGTCACCAAAGCAGGAAGCCGTTCGGAAGCGACGGACCATCGCCGGCACGTTCCAGCTCGTCGTGAACCAGCCGCGCTGGTTGCTGCCGTGGAAGAATCCGATTTGGTTCGAGTTCGTCTCGCACAAGTTGTTACGGCTGATCTCGCCGGCGCTGCTGGCTACGGCCGCTGCGGCGAATGTCGCCCTTCGGGCTGAGCCGCTGTATTTCGTTTTGCTGGCCGTGCACGCGGACTTCTATCTGGCGGCCTTGACGGGCTGGGCGTTTCAGCGGTCTGGCAAGAAGTCGGTGTGTTTCGCCGCTCCGTTCATGTTCTTGACACTAAACGGCGTCACGGTCGCGGCTCTTTGGGATGCGCTGCGACGACGCTATCAGACGACCTGGCGGCGTGCGGCTATTGGCCCGTAACCGGCTGTCACTCGGCGGACTTCCGACGCTGCTCCAACATGCCTTTGAACGTCTCGACCATTTTCACAGGGCTCGGATCTTCGTTCAGCCGCAGAGCCAGATGATAGCTGGCCCAGTCACCGACCAGCAGCGTGCCAAACATTTTTTCGATCATGTTCTGGCCCTGCATGACGACGTCCGTCGAGTCGAGTCCCGCCTCTTGCTTCAAGATCTCGCACGTGATTTCTTCGCGCAACCGGACACGAGGATCTTCCTCGGGATCCCGCAGCAGGATCAGGTGGAACGGTCCCGGGTGATGCAACCAGCCGGTCATTTCGTTGTGGTTCAGTTCGGGAAACACGTTCCAAAAGGCAGGGCACTTTGCGTTTTCGTTGAACTTGATCTTCCAGATTCGCGCAACGTTTGCGTATCGGTGAGACGCGTAGACGATCGGCGTCGCCGCCGTCAATTGATCGGCGAGCGCTTCGCCTTGCTTGCAAGCTTCCTCCATGCGATTCAGAAGATGTTGTTCCAAGGTTTCGATCGTCTCGCGGGCCCCGCTCGCCGCTAGCCCCAGCCGATCCAACAATCCCACCAGGATGCCGACGCCGTAGCCGGTCGCGCTTCGGGGCTGCATCTTTTGTTCGTCCGGTTTGACAGGAATCGGGACGTGGGGAACGTCGTCGGCTTCGCACAACTCCTGAAGCTTCCCGCCTTTCGAAATCCCGATCAATGCGAAGCCCTGGTCCCGGGCGGTCTCGTACGCCGAAATCGTTTCTTCCGTGTTTCCAGAAAAGGACGAGGCAATGACCAGCGTATCTGACGGATCAACTCCCGCCGGCAAGTCGTACGACATGTGAGCCGCCACGGGAATGGCCGCTAAGCCTCCTTCGCCCACCAGGGTGACCGGCATGGCCGAACCACCCATTCCGGCCACCAGGAGCCGCCGGAACGTCCCCTGCGGGAGCTTGCCCAATTCGGCGGCGGCCTGCAAGCCGGACCGAAACTGATACGGCGAATTTTGGATGACAAATTCCATGTTGTCTTTGTCGACTGGATGGGGCATTCCGTCTACCTCCGTTGGAGTTTCCGCTTTCGGTTCCGGGCTAAGGAAGCGTTTCTGCCATCAGTTCGCTGGGAAGTCCTCAAAAGACACCCAATCTGGAGCATTGATAGCGGAGGCAGATCAGTCTGGCAAGGTCCCGGCGAGAACCGGTCGCAGGTATCGGCCGGTGATCGAGCTTTCGGACCGGGCGACCTGCTCGGGCGTTCCGCAGGCCACGATCCGCCCGCCTTGGTCGCCGGCATCCGGTCCGAGGTCGATCAGATAATCCGCGCACTTAATCAAGTCGCGGTTGTGCTCGATGACGATCACCGAGTGGCCCGACTCGACCAGACTTTGCAAGCACTGCTGCAGTTTGTCGACATCGGCTGGATGCAGACCCGTGGTCGGTTCGTTCATGAGGAACAGCGTCCTCGGTTGCGATTGAGCGGCCAAATAGGCGGCCAGCTTCAAACGTTGAGACTCTCCGCCGGAAAGCGTCGGGGCGGGCTGGCCGAGCGTCAAGTACTCCAGCCCCACCTGGATCAAGTAGCTCAGACGGCGCTGCGTTTTCGGCTGGCTGCGAAAAAACGCGAACGCCTCGCGCACGGTCATTGCAAGCACATCCGCGATGCTCAGACCTCGGTACTTGACGTCCAGGATCTCCGGCCGATAGCGCGTGCCGCGACATTCGGGACAGGTCATCGTCAGATCGGCCAGAAAGTGCATCTCGATCCCGACCCGCCACACTTCGGACACCGTCCTCCCCCGGTTGCGTTAAAACTGAAATGTTTGGCCGTGAAGTGCCGCATCTTGGCGTCACGGGTCTGAGCGAACGTTTGACGAATCTCGTCGAAGGCCTTCATGTACGTCACCGGGTTACTGCGTGGTGTCCGGCCGATAGGGGACGAGTCGACCAAAATCACGTCGCTGATCTGGTCCGCCCCTTCCAAGGCACCATAGCTTCCTCGCGGACCGACCGGCGCTGCTTTCCCCAAAGCCCGACACAGCGCGGGATACAACGTTT
>JAADHY010000008.1:0-4328 GCA_013151585.1 Planctomycetota bacterium | reverse complement strand
TGCCACTTCCGCTCACACCGGTCACCGCGCAGAGCACACCGCGCGGAAATTCGGCGTTTACACCTCGAAGGTTGTGATGACGCACGTCGCTCAGCCGGAGCCATCCTTGCGGCGCCCGTCGATCGGACGAAGGAAGGGGAACACTCCGGCGCTGTGACAGGTACGCCCCGGTCAGAGACTCCTCGCTGCAAGCCAATTCCTCAGGCGATCCCTGAAAGACGACCCGCCCTCCTTCCCGTCCCGCACCCGGCCCGATGTCGACCACTTCGTCGGCCGCTCGAATGAATTCCGCCTCGTGTTCCACGACCACGACCGTGTTGCGAGCATCCCGCAAACGGCGCACGGCATTCAGAATTCGATCGTTATCTCGCGGATGCAAGCCGCAACTTGGTTCGTCCAGGATGAAGAGCGTGTTCACAAGACGAGAACCGAGACATGTCGTCAGCAGCACGCGCTTCGCCTCGCCGTCCGAAAGCGTTCGCAGCGGTCGATCCAAAGTGACATAGTCCAGGCCGACCGTCTGCAAGTAGTCCAACCGAGCACGGATTTCCTGCAACAAAGGATCGACTTTCTCACGTTCCGGCTCGGCTAGGTGCTCCGAGAACGCCTCGAAGGCGACCGTCGCCTGGGCGACCGTCAGTCCGCACACCTCCACGATGTTTCGGCCGAATATCCAATCGCCCCCTCGATCCTCAGCCGGTGCCTCGGGGAGCCGGACGGCCAAGGCCTCTGGCCTCAACCTCGCTCCCTGGCAGTCCGGACATTCCGCGTACGACCGCCAGCGGTTCAGGAAGACTCGCACGCCCAGCTTGTACCGATGCCGTTCCAGCCAGCGGAAGAAGCCTCTCAGTCCGCCGAAATTGCGTTCGGGCACCCCATCGCGAATGAGCCGAAGATGTTCCGGTTTCAGCTCGGAGAAAGGAACGTCGACGGGAATGCCATAGTCGTCGGCCAAGGCGAGCAGCTCGTCCAACTCGTGGCGATAAGCAGGCGTGGTCCAGGGCACGATGGCGCCTTCGCGCAGCGACTTGCTCGGATCGGGAACCAGATGGTCAAACGAAATCGTGGGCACTCGTCCGAAGCCGTGGCAAGTCGGGCACGCCCCCATCGGTGACTCAAAACTGAAAAGGTGCGGATCCGGGTCTGGGTACTCTTTTCCGCATCGCGCGCACCGAAACCGTTCGGAGAATTGGTGCACCAACCACGAACGACCGTCAACGACGACGGCCGAGCCTTGAGCGGTTTGGGAAACGTCGTCGCCTTCTTCGAGCACGATGCATTGCCCCGCGCCGAAAAAGAAAGCTTGCTCTAAGCTGTCAGCCACTCGTTGGTCGTCAGCGCGACCGGCAACAAGCCGATCGACGACGACCCAAAGGTGCGTCGTTTCAGCGGCGTGAAGAAGTTCCGGGCGGCAATGCTCCAGCGCGACCGTGCGTCCGGCACCGAGCGACACCGCAGAATCAACCGACGTGCCGGGCTCCCCCCGCCTGACCGGTTCATTTTGCGCGGAACGCCTGCGGTCGACATGCTGCACGACGATCGCTCGGCGAAATCCGGCATGCCGTAAGGCGGACAACGCCTCGTCGTCAACCGTCCGGTCGCAAGGGAAAGCGATCTGAAATCGTCGACCAGGCTCGAGACGACGCAGGTCTGCCAAGACGTCTCCCGGCGTTTGTCGGAGCACAGGCACGCCGCAACCCGAGCAAACGATCCGCCCGATTCTCGCAAAGAGAAACCTCAAGGCATCAAAAACCTCGGTCGCCGTGGCGACCGTAGCCCGCGCACTGGGACGGCCCGCTCCCTGACGCACCGCAATGGCCGGCGGGATGTTCTCGATGCGATCGGCGTCCGGTTTTTCCAGCAAAGGCAAGAACTGCCTGGCCGCCGGCGAGAGCGTTTCGATATAGCGGCGCTTCCGTCGGCATAAAGCGTGTCAAAAGCCAGACTGCTCTTGCCCGAACCGCTGACGCCCGTCACGACGACGAGCCGATGGAGCGGCAAATTGACGCAAATGTTCTGGAGATTGTGAACCCGAACGCCTTCCAGTTCGATCGACTGCATGCCTTTCAGCATAGCGATTTCGGCCGCGCGGTGACAGGAGCGAAGGGCGACAGTGTCTTCCTGCGCCGCATGCGCGCATGTTGTTCGAACATCGGAAACCGTCGAGAGCACCAAGCGCTAGCCTGCGGCCTGGACATATGTACAAAATTGCCGTAGGCTGGTGCCTGCCGCTCACTTTGGTTGCGGACGACCGGCCGCGTGAAGAGCGAATGCGGTGTGGTGAGGCGGCGAACGGGGAGGAATGCCTGGAACAAGGGACAAGGCGACTGCGGGGCGAGCGTAGGCACGCATCGGCGGTTGCTGTCAGCGCAGATGGGAATCAGTCCGGGATGTCGCGTGGGCCAATATACTCGCTGACGAAAGCATCCGAAATGTAGACTTCGGCCCGATCCTGGTGCTCTTCGGTTTTGTCGCCGCTTTGTTGGAGCGGTTCATTGTCGGCCGCGGCGGTCAACCGAATGCGGTCGCGGTCGATACCGTGAGCAATCAGGAAATTGGCGACGGCACGCGCTCGTTCGTACGTCAGCTCGATTTTGTCTTCGAAAGGACTTCCTGGTGGGAGGGGCTGGCGGCTGGCATGAGCTCGCACTTCAATCTTGTTCGGTTTTCCGGCGACGGCGCGAACAATCGCGGGAAGCTGTCGTTTCGCCTCGTCGGTCAAATCCGCGCGGCCGGGTTCAAACAGAATGGGCTTGCCCACGCGTTGCTCGACGCCTTCGCGGTTGCGAAACACGCGCATGTCGATTCCGGGAACCGAAGCCGCCCGGACGCCACCTCGGCCGTCATCTTCGTTCGTAAACGATCCGAGCTTCATTTCCAGCCGCTCGACCAAGCTGTTCACCGGGTAATTCTTGCCCGGCGGTCCGACCGGCGCTGTGTCGTAGCCGATGTACCTCTGGATCGATTCGAGAATCGCCCGATAGCGTTTATCGGCGACGACCTCACTGAGTGAGACGAGCATGATGAAGAAGGTGAGCAGCAGCGACATCATGTCGCCGTAGGTGACCACCCATTCGGGGACGCCGCCAGAATCCTCGTCGGCCATCGTCGGAGCCCCCTGTTATCGAAACCGCAGTTCGCCACCTACCGACAACCCTTGAATGACCATGTTGTCGAATGCTGGCCGGACGACAATACCGGATAACGGGGCATTCGGGCCAAAGTCGTTGTAATAGATGTTGTTCTGCGGACGGGTGATACCGGCGGCGATCAGAATCTGGTAGCTGATGAAGAGCGAGAAGTTGCGAGTCAAGTGCACTTGGCCCCTGACTTCGATATCGCCGATGGGAGCAAATTTTTCGTCTCGTGACGTGGTCACGACGGTCGGATCGGCGATGCTGCGCACTTGGTCCGCCAGAACGCGATCCTCGTAGACGTTGATGCCGAAGGCAATCTTGGGTTCCACTCCGATCGTGAACCAGCGATGGACATACTCGATCCGCACGCCCAATTGCGGAGCGTAAATGCGGTTCTTGGCAATCGAGTCGATCGTCGTGACCTGCGGCGTCGTCAAAAAGCCGTTCTGATCGAAAACACCGATTTGCGTCAGACGCTCTTCCAAGTCGAAGAATTGGAATCCGAAAAGAGGCCGGATTTTGAAGCCCGGTCCGGGGACAAGAGGATCAACGACGTAGTTGATCTCGGCTCCCCAAAAATCGCTCGTGAAGTTGGCCGCGAAGGAGACGTCGTAAAGAAAAACGTTGCGGCTCCGCTGGTTGTCCAGATACGTACTGGTTGCGATGTAGGTTCCCGTGCTAGACCCGACAGGCGGATCCTCGATCGTTCGGTCCAGTCCCGAACGCCCTTCCTGGAACGAAAAAATGTTGGCCTCGATCGCACCTGCTCCGATCGGGAGGCCGATCGACGCTCGTAGCCCCTGGTTATCGCGTAGGTTCAAAGGCCCGAGATTCTCGACATAGGCGAATCCCTGCAAAGTCGTACCGACAGTGACGGGAAAGGTCTGCCGCGGATCGTCCACTCCCAGAAGCGGGGCCCCGAGCGTGGTATCGCCCGGCCGCTCGTAGTTCCAATGCAAATACTCCAGACGTACCCATGTGTTCTTGAAAGTCTGCAGCAGGAAAGCATCGACCGGCGACTCTCCGTAAAAACCGCCAGCATCCTCGGGTAACCGTTCGGTCACAATCCCGTCCGGTCCCACCGGCAGATGGCGGTAGAAAGGCGAGTAGCTCGGGCCGGGCAGCTCCCCGACCGCCCACCCATCGGGTACAACCGAGACGGCACCATAACCCGATGGTGGATAAGGGGAA
>JAADHY010000185.1 GCA_013151585.1 Planctomycetota bacterium | reverse complement strand
GGCGGCTCTCAGTCGGAAAGCAGAATCCCCTTGCCACGACCTATTCGAGCGATACACGGGCCAGGTCTTGTGGAACTGGCTAGCGGTTTCTTGTAGAGTGCTGGTGCGTCGCAACGCGCGCGTGGAACACACCGGATTGCAGGTCGGATCGGCCATCCGTCCTGCCGTGGCTGAAGGCTGTTGGGGGGCGTACGATGGCAACACGGTACAAGAGGCGCGCGGTTCCGGTTCGGCCGGTGGCGGCATTCTTGGCGGCCTTCGGTGCGATCGTACCTCAGCTCGGGCGGTGCGCCGAGCCAGCGAAGCACGCGGTCGTGGATATCGGCTGTCGGCGCGAGTTGTTTGTCGACGATCTGCTGATCGGAGAACTGAACGGGACAAGGCTCGAATTGCATCGGCCGCAGCGCCTTCGGCATATCCCGCCTCGCCCTTTCGGCCATTATGCGACCGTGATCAAGGACCGCGACCTTTTCCGGCTGTACTATCGCGGCGATAAGGTCCCCGGCCTCCATTGGCGAAAGGACGGCTGGGGCAAATACCATGCGAACGAAGTAACGCTATACGCGGAAAGCAAAGACGGCCTGCATTGGGGCGAACCGAATTTGAAGCTCTACCAAATCGAAACCATCCCCAAAGGCAATGTCGTCTTGGCCGACCAGTTTCTGGTGACGCACAATTTCTCGCCGTTTATCGACACGCGCCCGGGCATCCCGAAGAACGAGCGGTACAAGGCGCTGGGCGGCCTGCGTTATCCGGATCCGAACTGGGGCAGTTGGCCGACGCCCGGCCGCCGCGAAGAGCTGCGCAAGAAGTACGGTCCCGGAGGGCTCTACGCGTTCGCCTCGGCCGATGGAATCCATTGGCACAAACTGAGTCCGGAGCCGGTGATCCCGGAAGACTTCGGCACGTTCGATTCCCAAAACGTCGCATTCTGGTCCGAGGCCGAAGGTGGATATGTCTGCTACTTCCGCTGGATCAACAAAGGGTATCGTTCAATCCGCCGTACGACGAGTCCCGACTTTCTTCGCTGGACCAGACCGGTCGATATGCAAGCCAACCAGCCGGGCGAGCACCTCTACACCAGCGGGACGCATCCCTACTTTCGCGCATCTCACATCTACATCGCGTTGGCGACTCGCTTTCTGACAAAACGGCATGGGATCACCGATGTGGTTCTCATGGCAACGCGGCCCGGAAGTGACCGCTACGCGCGACTGTTCAAACAGGCTTTCATCCGTCCGGGGCTGGGCCCCCGTGGTTGGGGGAACCGCCAGAATTATGTGACGTGGCACGTCGTACCGACCAGCTCCACCGAAATGTCGATGTACATGTACGGCGGAGCCCAGTACGTGCTACGTTACGAAGGGTTTATCTCGGTGCATGCCGGCTACGATCCGGGCGAATTTGTGACAAAGCCACTCAAGTTCAGTGGGAAAGAGCTGGAAATCAACGCGTCCACCAGCGCCGCGGGGACCATCCGGGTCGAGATTCAGGACGCGGCTGGCCGCGCGCTGGACGGATTCCGCCTCGACGACTGCGATCCGTTTTACGGCGACACGATCAGTCACATCGTGACATGGAAAGGCAACTCGGACGTGAGCCGCCTGGCGGGCCGAGCCGTGCGTCTGCGCTTCGTGATGAACGAGGCAGACCTTTATTCTTTACGGTTTCGCCAATGACCAAGGGCACCAGCCTCACCAGGAATCGTTGACGTGGAGACAACCGTCATGGACACGCAGAATGTTGTACTTGTAGCTGACACGCTTTCGCGTTGTGTCACGAAGACCGCTCGGACGACCGCGTTTGTTGTGGCGATCGCGGTCGCCATGGCTTCCGGTTCGCATTTGACCGCAGCCGACCTGGCGGTCGCGACGGCTTCGTTGTCTTTGGAACGAGCGGAGGCTTGGGCGCCGCTGCCTGACGCGGCACCGATTGTCGCTCGATCCGACGACGGACGAGTCACTCTTCGCGGCAACGGCACTCGACTATGCTGCGGCGGCTGGCAATACGTCTTCTCGGGCGTGCGCGGCGGGAAGGGCTACCGCTTCGAAGTCGAGGTCCGCCACAGCGGCCTGGACAGCCCGCGCGACTCCCTGGCCGTGATCGTGCTCTGGGACCGGTGGAAGCCGACGTCGTACCGGTCGGGCAAAAGGCTCTGGAATTACGCGTTCCCAACCTTCCCGTCGGAAAACACGACGAGGTTCTCTTGCGTCGTGCCGGCACCGCCCAACGCCACGCACGTGACCGTTCGGTACGTTTTCCGCTGGTCGACGAGCGGCAGCTCGCACTGGACCGCTCCGCGAATCACGCCGGCATCAATACCCCGGCGAAGCGCGACGAAAATCTGCGTAGTCGCCGAGACCCGTCAAACGGCCGACCGCATTCCGATCAGGCCGCTGTCGGCAGGGAAAAAGCTTCCGGCCGATGTGGCACGCAGTGTCGATTTGTGGGGCAGTCTGATCCTGAAGGCTTGCGAAGAGCGGCCGCAGTTGGTCGTCACGCCCGAGCTCGTCATCGCTGGCCAAGACTTCGTCAAAGGTGCCATTCGGGTTCCCGGACCGGCGACCGAGCCGTTCCAGAAGATCGCGCGCGACCACGCCACACATTTGGTTTTGGGCGTTCGCGAACGCGATGGCGATGCGATCCGCAACAGTGCTGTGCTCATCGGGCCCGACGGCCAAGTCCAAGGAGTGTACCGCAAGGTGCATTTGGCCTGCAGCGAACAGTTATCGGGCCTCCTGCCGGGCGATTCTTTTCCTGTGTTCGATACCCAGATCGGCCGAATCGGCTGTCTGATTTGCATGGATACGACGCTTTCCGAGTCGGCCCGTATGTTGGCTCTGGGCGGTGCGGACATTATCTGCTTTCCCATCATGGGCGACTTGCGGGCCGACCGCTGGTCGGCCGGGCCGCCGATTTTCGACGAAGGGCGATGGAGGGCCATCATGCGCACCCGCGCGATCGACAACCAAGTGTGCATGGTCGTCGCGCGAAATGGTGTCAAAGGAAGCTGTATCATCAACCGCAAAGGGGACATCCTGGCGTGGAACGAAGGCGACCGCGAAGTCATTACCGCCACGCTGCCGGCTGAGGACGGCTACCGCGTCTGGAACGGCGGCGACTTCCGCGAGATCACCTTCATGCTCCGCCGCCCGCAGCTCTATCGGATCTACTCCGACCCAAACAACTTCGGCCCTCTGTCACCGAGGGGCAAGCCCCCGCAAGGCTACCCAGTCCGATAGCCCGGGCTGGGCAAACCGTCGGGCCTGCGGCCCTCACTTGCGCGCTCAGACCCACGTGTGTTGTGGTGGTGTCGGCCCGACGCAGCGGCGCCGATCGTCTATTTCGCCGTGGACATGGGCCCGATGTAAGACGTGGCGGCGACCACGTTGTCGTGCCACTTCCGGTTCGTGTGCTCGGTGTTCTTGGCAATGTAAAGACCGATGCCGAAGCGGTCGATCTTGAGGGAGTTCACGTCTCGAAGTCTCAGATTCGGGAAGTCCCCGATCAATTTGCCGTCGAGCCACATGGCGATCCGGCCGTCGCGTATTCCCGGTGTGTTCGCTCTGACCATGTATTCGTAGCAATGCCAGCGGCCCAGCGTGGGCGAGAAATCGCGTCTTGGCACGAAGTGTTTTCCAAACGTGGCGGCCCCCGAACGCACGCGAGAGAAAGGCAGCACTTTGCCGGACGGAAAGAAATGGTCGCCCCACCGGTCGCCCTGCTCCGGCCAATAGACATAGACGTTCAGGTAACCCGGCGTCTGGCCGATCGAGTTCTCGCACTCGAAGTTCACCAAGAACTTGTCACTCCCGCCTGCGCGTGCCCCCGGTGTGGCGCGCCCATGATGGTAGTACCTGGCCGAGATCGATGCGCCGTTGTGCACCGAGCCGCCCGGCACGAACCAGCCGCGGTCGAACTTCATGTACCAGCGCAGGAAAAGGACATCCTGGGTGTTCTTGAGCCGTTTGGCCACGCTCGTAGCAAGGGGCGAGGTGCGCTTTGGCACGGTCACCAGAAGGGACCTCCTGCCGCCGCTCGTGCCAGCATCCTCATCCGCGATACTCATATTCCGCTGGTGGATCAGCACGTCCCATTTTGCGCGCAGGTCCGCCGGCGAAGAGCAGTTCTCGAAGTCCTCGGCGAAAAGGACCGCAGGATCACGCTCGATGCCCTTGTCGTCCGGGTACTTGGCGGCGATGCCGGTCTCGCCCTCGGGCAGCTCCTCAAGCTTCCCGCCGCCCGCAGCGGCCAACGGCGGCACGGCCGCTAGCAGGGCCGCTATCATCATGACGGTGTCTCTTACCATGCCGTCTTGCTCCTTTTCAAACAGGCGACGTCTAATGTGGCGATCACTTCCGCGCGATCGGCCTGCCCGTGGCGTCTCGGGGGTCTTCCACCGTGAGTTTGTCGCCCAAGGTGGCGGCCAGATTCGGAAGGTCGTACACGAGCAGCGCGCCGTGAATAACGTTGATGTATTGACGGACCGTCACGCGGCGCTCGATCACGCTGGCCCACGAAACGAGTGTTCGCGAAAGCTTCACGGACGAAAACAACGACGGCTCCAGCGCGGCCGCGTGCAATGCCGGAACGCCGACGTGGCCCACCGCGATCAAGTCCACCGCGGCCACCGGGCCGCCTTCGAGCTGTTTCGCGGCATAGCGGGCCGCAACCAGCACATCCTCGGCACGCATCCCGACGTACGAGCGGCCGAGACAATAGGCCGTGGACACGTCCTGCCAATCAGCGCCGATCTTTCCCCACTTCTTTTGTCCGGTCTGCTGAGTCTGGCCGGTCCCGCGCAGGTCCACAGCCAACACACGCGCCCCGCCGAGCACGAGCTGCTCGATCGGTCCCCCTGGCGCGGCATCGGCCTCTTTTCCTCGCTCGTGGACGTAAACCACCACCCGACCGGATGGCGCGAACTCCGGCACGAAGAACAACGCTGGTAGCACGATGCCTTCTTCCGGCTGGATCGTGAATTTCTCAATCCGATAGCCCGGCCGTTTGACGGTCCCCCCCTTCTCGATGCGCGGAAGCGGCAACTGAGCGAGCTTGCGGATGCCCGCAATCTTGCGGACGCGTTCCAAGAGCACCGCTCGGTCTTCGTTAGCCCAAAGTGCGGCCCGGCGCTTGGCGAGCTCCCGCTCGTAATCTTCGTTTAAATCGTAGGCCGATCGCGCGCCGGGAAGCTCCATAACCTGGCCATGCGGTGTGCATCGGGCCTCCTCCTCGGTCAGCAACTCAATCGTTGGCTCGGTGATCACCGTGTCCTTGTGCAACAGCCAGCGCGACATCCAGCGGGCGATGCCTTCTCGCTGCGTGCGGTTGTAGTTGTGCGGGGCGTCATTCTCCAGAATGTCGATCCGCTCTGAGAATCCCAGTCGTGTGTAGAGCCGCTTGGCGTAGCGAAACGTCCACCACGACCCGCCGATGTCAAAGTAATCGTGAGTCGCGACGCACAAGAGGATCGGCACCGGCGCGCGCATCATCAACAGGTCGGTCGCTTGCGGGCCGGTGCTGAGCGACGCCCAGGTCTGATGTTCGGCGTCCTGCGGCCCGACGGTTTTCAGCAGTGTGGGCAGTGCGTTGCCGTAGCAGCTCGGGGCCGCCGCCTTCACGCGGTCGTCCAAGGCGACCACGTAGGCAGTGATGATGCCACCGCCGCTATTGCCCGTGCAGCCGATCCGGTGCGGGTCCACTTCGGGCCGCGATTGAAGATAGTCGATGGCCCGCATCGTGTCCCAGATCTCCAGGCGCTCCGTATTGCGACCCAGCAGGATACTGCCGATGCCGATCATCTGGTGGCCATAAGTGCCGTGGAGGTAGTTGCCCCACTTGTCGAAGTCGTACTTGCCCCGTTCGCCGCGATACTGGATGCGTTCCGACTCGTCGATCGCGTCGTAGACGAACGCCGCCATTCCGTTGAGCGCCAACAGAGCGCCGAGCGACTGGTACGCATCGTGGGCCTTGCCGTTGGCGGTATGGCCGACCGGCTCGACCACGCCCGGATGCGGCGGCTGGAACCGCGCCGCGTCGGGCAGAAACAGAAGTCCCGTGACGTAGAACCCCGGTTGGCTCTCGAAGATCACCTTCTCGACAACATATCCGTCGCGCTGAACCTTGCCCGTGGTCCGGGCGCGGAGCGGCGTTGGGGCCGGCAATCCGCCCAGGGCTTCCAACAGGCGCTTGCGGGACTGTTTCTGATAAGCGGTGATCTGCTCCGGCGTGGTCCGCGCCTCATAGGCGGCTTGCCACCGCCGGGTCGCCCGATCGACTTGGCGCAGCAGGTAGCGTTTCATCATATCTCCGTCGGCCCGCACGGCGGCCGTAGTCGACCTCGTTTCTGTTTCTTCAGCTCGGGAAGTATCGAGCAATGCCAATACCGCGACGACCGCAAGCAACCATCGTAAGTGACGGCACATGCCGGATTTCTCCCTTTAAGAATGTACTCGGCTCTGCCTCTCTGCCAGGAAATCGGGCACTTCAATAACCAGGCAACCTAGCGACGTTTCATTTCCCACGCGGATTCCTGCTGTTTCAATCAGGCCTCCACAGAGCGATTTCACAAGTCTGAGGGCCTGTGAATGGTCAAGAACCACGCAGTATGCCGCTTGGCCAGCAGTAATCCTCGTACCGCGCACGCTGGCGACCGAGGCGGAGAACGACGCCGAGCCGCAATGGAGCCGATGGAGGGATTCCACGGCTGCTCCGTTTCAAGTCGGCTCGACCGCGACACCAAAGCCCGTGTGGCCGTTGCCCCGAAAGCGGCCCATCTCTTCGACGCAACGCACGTTACGCGGCAGCAGCGTGCGCACCGCAAGCGGATCGGCTGCGTCGGTGAATGTCATGCTCTGGGTCTACACGTCCAGAGCCGGCAGCTCCACCTCGGGAATCATCCGGCGCGCCGTATATCCAATCCAAAGTGAGAGTGAACTTTCTGTGGTCCCGTTTAAGCCAGCGGTCTTTATGAAGTCGTCAAAGGTACGCGTTTTCCGGTGTTGTGAGTTTGAGATCATCGTTTGTGGCCCGAAGGAAAACGAGAAGAAAGGGAACGAGGAGGCGCTACTGCCCCAATTCGTTCCGCTTGGAATCGGGGTTTCGAGCCCCGGGACAACGCTCGAACCAATCTCCCGTCGGTGCCTGCTTCTCCACCGCCCGCGTATCCTTTGACCAAGCCTTTTCAGTGTACCGCGTCTGAGAGGCTTCGCAATGGGGTTCTTGCAAAGCAGCGTCGTGCTGTCGCTGCTGGCGCCATCGGGCTTGCCTAAGTTGCCGTTGCCGCCGGTCTTTGGCCTGTTTCCGATCTTGCGATCGAAATATCTGCTGTTCCCGCCCCATCAGCTTCTCGTAGCCCGTCATATATCCCAGGGCGCTCTCGAGAGGCACTGGTCGGCGAAGTGGGCGACCGGGCGTGTTCCAACGAAAGGGGTGTCCTCCGCCGGAGAGCGTCCGGGTTGCGACATCCACGCGAGGGGCATTGCGCCGACGCGGAGGGACTGTTCGGGGTCCTTAGCGACTGGACACCGACACGCAGCG